>JALHET010000108.1 GCA_022839525.1 Lentisphaerota bacterium | reverse complement strand
ACTCCACGTCCTCTGCCAGACCGCGCCGGAAGAGGTGTGGAAGCGCGGCAACGGCTATGTGGCCGCAAAGAGCAAGGCCGCCGCCCGTTGCACCCGCATCCCGAGCGGGCACCCGGAAGGTTTTCTGGAAGCCTTCGCCAACAACTACTGCAACTTCGCCGACACCATCCGGGCCAAAATGGACAAGCGGAAACCAACCCCCGAGGAACTGGACTTCCCGGACGTCAACGCAGGCGTGCGCGGCATGAAGTTCATCAACGCAGTCGTCTCATCCTCCAAAAAGGGGAATGTCTGGATGACGATCTAAGGCGGGGCGATGCCCGCACCCCCATCCCTGAGCCTCTGTGTTGAAGAAACCCTTTAACACAGAGGCGCGAGGTATGGAGAAATGCCGCACGTAAACAAACGCACCAAAAGGGGCAGGAACCCAATGCCGACAAACACGGGGAAAATCAAAATCGGCCTTTTCGGGTTCGGGCGCACCGGCGCGACCGTCGCGCACGAAATGGTCGATGCCAAGCATTCGGAACTCGTCTGGGTTGTCCGGAAAAGCGGCGCCCATGCCGGAGAGTATGCCAGCCGCCTCCACGGGTTCGACCACAACGAGGGCCTCATCCACTGGGTAGGCGACATCGATGACGCCTTCTTTATCCAAAATCCGGTGGACGTGATCGTCGACTTTTCCGCCTCGGAAACGGTCCACCTGTATAAATCAGTGGCCAACCACGGGACACGTATCCTATCCGCAGTCTCAAATTATGAACCCAACGATCTGGCCGCACTGAAGAAGCTGGCGCGAAAAACCGCCATCCTTTACTCGCCCAACATCTCGATCGGCGTCAACCTGCTCCTGCTCACATCCCTCGTCGTGCGCAATGTGATCCCCCAGGCTGACATCGCGATCCTGGAGGAACACTTCCAGCAGAAACCCGACATCTCCGGCACAGCCCTGCGCATCGCCAAAAGGCTGAAGGTCGAGCCGGACCAGTGTGTCAGGTCCATCCGGGCGGGGGGCATTATCGGTAAACACGAAGTGCTGTTCGGACTGCCGACCCAGACACTGAGGATCACGCACGAAAGCATTAACCGCGGAGCCTTCGGGCGCGGCGCGCTGACGGGGACGGAGTGGCTGATGGAGTGCCCGCGCGGGTTCTACACCATGGAGCAGCTTCTGGCCGGGCGTTTCCGCGAGGCGCTGACCAAGCTCAACCATTAACGCCGCAGCCGAAAATCCGCGCGCGTTAACCCTTCCTGTAAATCCGCATGGAATCGATCACGTACCGCTGCGGAAAGACACGGCCGTTGATGCCCTTCTGGCTTGTCGAACTCGTCCGGCCACACGCGTGTCCAACCCCGCCCGCTCCTGAAATCTGACTCCCCCCGCATCCCGCTCCGAAAATTTTTAATACACGCGCCGCGACAGACGTATAAGGGGTGACAACTCAATACGAGGAGGTGCCCCATGACAACGACCAACACTCCGGCAACCCTGACCGACCTGACCATCCTGTACCGCGAACCGGGTTACCTGCGCCGCCTGGCCTTTATGCTGAGGGGCTTGCGCAAACCCCGGAATTCGCGGGAGTATAAAGCCGCAAAAATCGAGCTGGAACGCCTGTCCGCTCCGGCAACCGCACTCCTGTTGCCCGCGCTCACGGTCTGCCTGCTGACATTCATGTCCTCAGACATCGCGCCGGATGACCGGGTGATTGATGTCACGTTCCTCGAAGACGATGTGGCCACCAACAAAGAGTGGCTGAAACCCGACACCCCCGAACTGGCTGAACCGCCGGCTGAAGACACCTTCACGGTCGACATCCCCAACCTGAACCCGTCTGTGAAGACGGAGACCGACACGCCCAGCCCTCCGGTAAGCCCGCAGCGTATACCGGTTGACGCAGAACCCGTCTGGAGAGGCCGGCGTCCGGTTATGTTTACCCCCTGTATCGGCGCTCAGCGCACCACAGGCGCACGTGCCGAACTGCGCAAGCGGTACGACGGCGGGGCAGCCACCGAAACCGCAGTCATGCGGGCACTGCGCTGGCTCAAGAAGAACCAGCAGGCCGACGGTTCCTGGAAAAACCAGAAAATCGCGATGACCGGCCTCGCTGTCCTGACCTTCCTCGCGCACGGCGAAAAGCCCGGCGACTCGCCCGAGTTCGGCGAGAGCGTGCAGCGCGCGATCGAGTTCCTCATGCGGAGCCAGAAAGGGGACGGCCGCTTCCAAGGTGCCGACGGCAATGAGTATGCCCACCCGATCGCCACATACGCGCTGTGCGAGGCCTACGGCATGACCCTCAACCCGAACATCAAAACCGCCGCCGTACGGGCGCTCAAGCCCATCATCCAAGGCCAACACCCCACCGGCGGCTGGACCTACAGAATGCTCGCGGACGTGGACAAAGAGAGCGGCAAATACCGCGACGACACCTCGTACATGGGCTGGTGCGCGCAAGCACTCAAAGCCGCCCACATGGCACAACTCCGGCCCAACGGGCTTGAGAGGGCGCTAAAACTGGCGATCAAGGGGTTCAAGACGAACGCCCACCCCAACGGTGGCTTCGGGTACACGGGCTCCGGCCAAGGCGGGCTGACGGGAGTCGGTACGCTGTGCCTGCAACTGCTGGGCGCATCGGACGATTCCGCAGTAAAAAAATCCCTTGCGCTGATGGATACCTGGGAACCTTCTTTCGGTGCCAAGAACACGCTCGGCAGCTCGCCCCAGTACTACTGCTATTACGCCACCCAAGCCAAGTTCCATGCGGGCGGCAAGCGTTGGGAAAACTGGAACCGCGAGATGCAGGCCTTGTACACCAGAACGCAGCAGATTGAGAAAAACGCGATAAAAGACGACCGGGGCCAGGATGCGGACGTGGGCTGGTGGGCCAATGGCGATGCCCACACCGACCGGCCAGTGATGGACACCTGCCTCGCCGCACTCCAGCTCATGGTGTATTACCGTTACCTGCCAACCACCAGCAAGGCGGCGGTACAATCCGATGCGGCGCTTGCCGCAACGGCGACCGACACCAACGACATCCAAGTCATTACAGGAACCTTGTGACCGTCACCCATGCAACATTCCATCATTCCACCTGTCGCGGTTTCCGTGCTATGCTAGTGTCATATGAGCGATTGCGGCCAAGAACAGGACGGGCTGGAGGCTGTCATCGGGGCGTTTCAGGCTCCGCTGCTGCGCTATGCCGCACGCCTGCTGAACAACGTCACGCTCGCTCAGGATGTGGTGCAGAACACGCTGGTCAAGCTCGCCCGGCGCGTGCCTCCCGCAGAGGCGCCGACCGATGAGGTCCGCAACTGGCTCTTCCGCGTCGCCCACAACGAGGCGGTTGATCTCATCCGCTCGGAAGAACGGAAGAGGCGGCTGCATGAGACCTATGCGCGGCAGCGGGACTGCGAGACGGGCGGCGGCCTCAGCTTCGACACCGGAACCGATGATCGGGAAGAGCTGGTGTTGGACTGCCTGAGCGTGTTGCCGCCACTCCAGAGGCAGGTCGTGTTGTTGCGCCTGCAGCAAGGTTTGAGCTATGAGGCGATCGGCGAAATCGTCGGCGAAAAGGGCAGCTATGTCGGCAACCTGTTGCACCACGCCGTCAAAGCCCTTGCCGCCGAAGTAAAACACCGTGAAGGAGAATCGCGCCATGTGTCCGCATGAGGAAAAACTGACTGCCTGGCTTCTGGGCGATCTGCCGGCCGGGGAACAACAGGGGATGGCGTGCCACATCAAAGCCTGCGCCGCGTGTCAGCACGTGCTGGACGAGCTGTCGCCCGTTCTGACACCTCTGCGCAGCGGGCTTGAAAAGGATCACCGCCTTCAGATCGCCCCCCGGCGGACATGCGTCCCGGAGCCCCGTGTCCCGTACCGGCTGTGGCCCGCCGGGTACGGATGGCTGCGCCGCGCCGCGCTTTTCGCCGTTGCGTTCGGTACGCTTTTCGCGCTGATCAGCACCGTCTACCGGGAAACCTCGCGCGACCGCCACAGCGACGGGCAGGTGACACACATCACCTTCCAGCGGGAAGAGCCTCCACCGCCGACACTCGCCCCCATGACAAAGGCCTTGCCTGCGGCAAAGAGTGCCCTCGCAGAGTTCAAGACCGACGCCGTTCACCCCGCGCCCCCCGCCCCTATCGTCGTTCCGCCCGGCATGCCGGAACGCGAACCCAACGTGCCGAAACTGCGCCGACTAGTCGTATCCCCCCGGAAAGAGACCGAAGCCGAAGCAGCGCCACCTGCCGTTGCGGGTGCGGCCGCGCCCGCGCACTCACAATCAGGCGCGAAGCGTCAGCGCGACAAAGCTGTGCCCCCCGCCATCACACGCCCGCCCGCGAACCTGCAGATCAAGCCCATCTCCCTCGCGGCACACCCCAGTCCCGTCGCGAGTAGCGTACCCACCAACGCCGTTTCCTCAAACGCACCGCCTGCCCAAGTGCCCCCGCACACACCATCACCCTGACCCGCGGCCTTTACCCTTGCACGTGCCTGTCCCCCCCCGCTATGCTTTTGCCATGTCTCCCACCTCCCTGTTTACGGCATCCATCCCCGCCGATTTCCTGCGCGACGAGTCGCGGAAAACCGGAACTGCGGAAGCCATCGCCTTTCCCCGAAACCGTGATGAGCTGTGCGCGTCCTTGCGTGAGGCTGCCGCACGGCATCTGCCCGTCACCGTGCAAGGGGCGCGTACCGGCATTTCGGCCGGAGCCGTCCCGGACGGCGGCGTCATCGTCAGCCTTGTTAAAATGGATCGAATCCTCGGGCTCCAAGACTGCGGAAACGGGCAGGCGCTCCTCCGCGTGCAACCCGGTCTGCCGCTCGTCGCCCTGCGCCGCCACCTCGCTTCCGGCGTCAGCTTTCCGTCCCCATTCTTCTTCCCCCCCGACCCCACCGAAACCTCGGCCAGCCTGGGCGGCATGGCGGCCTGCAACGCCTCGGGAGCCTGTTCGTTCGCTTACGGCTCGACACGCGATCACATCGAAGGCCTTGTCATCGCCCTGGCGGACGGCGATACGTTGACGTTGCGGCGCGGACAAAACCATGCGGCCGGACAACACTTCGCGCTCACCACCGACGGCGGGCGGACACTTTCGGGCGACCTCCCCGCCTACACACTCCCTTCCGTCAAAAACGCCGCCGGATATTGGGTGAGGCCGGACATGGATCTCATCGACCTTTTCATCGGAAGCGAAGGCACGCTCGGCATCATCGCCGGACTGGAACTCAGGTTGCGCCAAAAAACCGCCTCGACACTCGGCATGTTCTGCTTCTTCAGCGACGAAAAACAGGTGTTGGATTTCGTCCCCGCGCTCCGCCGGCACGCGCCCGAAGCCCACCCCCACATACTCGTTGCGTTGGAATATTTTGATGGCGCCGCACTGCGGCTGGTTTGGTCCAGCACACCGCATACCGGCCTGCTCCTGCCCCCGGCCCGTGCGCACTGGGGGTGCGCGCTGTACATCGAATGGTCTTCTCCGGATTCCGGCGACACGCCGGCTGTCCTGACGAACCGCCTGCTCACCGAATGCGGGGGCTGCGCCAATGACACCTGGGTGGCCGCAGACACGCGCTCACTCGAAAAAATGAAGGTTTTCCGCCACACCGTCCCCGAACAAGTCAACACCCTCATCGCCGAACGCAAGCGGCAATACCCCGCGCTCACAAAGCTCGGCACAGATCTTTCGGTGCCCGGCGACAGACTCGACGCAGTCATGCGCCTCTACCGCACCGACCTGACCGCCGCCGGACTGGAACACGTGATTTTCGGCCACATCGGCAACAACCATGTCCATGTGAACATCCTGCCGCGCGACATGACCGAATACGCGGACGGGAAGCGGCTCTGCAGGAAATGGGCCGAACAGGCGGCCGCATGGGGCGGGAGCGTTTCGGCCGAACACGGCATCGGACGCCTCAAAAAAGACCTCCTCGCCATCATGTACGGCTCTGAAGCCATTGCCGGGATGCGCCGGCTCAAAATGCTTTTTGACCCTGACAACCGCCTCAATCCCGGAAGGCTCTTCTAAACCATTCGTTTTATTCGCGTCATTCGCGGTTCCTACTCCGGTCCATGTTGCTCAACTCTCAATCATGTTAAATCATGTCACCATGCCCAAAAACCGGTCCATGCCGCGGACACCTCGGGGAGGCGTCCCTACCCCAGCGACTGGCGGATACACCTCGAAAAGTGAGGCGGTAAGGCAACTAACGCACTAATGAACTGATTTCCCTCCTCCGTGTCCTTCGTGCGAGAAATCCTCCGGCCCATGCCCGCTAAAAACCCTCCGCGACCGAAACCGGGTGAGCCCCGCGAAAAGCCCCCGCCTTTACAGGCCTTTTTCGATTTCTGGCGGCTCGACTATGGGACAGGCAGGGCCGTAAAACCCATTAAAAACGCGAAACTGCCGATCACTCCGGGAAAACCTCAACCCTGAAACCCCAAAAAAGACACCGAAAAAAACCAAGCAAATCCGCATGGGTAAGGGTTAACTGTGTCGCCTATGGGATGCGAGTGTCTGTTTTCCCCTTTCTCCGTTTCATTGTCTTCATGGCTAACGTCACGGCACACCAGCGGCGCGGTAGCGACGTATGGTGCCGCCCGGTGGTTCGGCTGCCCTATTGAACCGGTTTCATCCATTCTGCCCAGTTGCTGATTCGATTGCGCTCGATGCCGCTCAAGCATCCGATCAGTCGTG
>JALHET010000557.1 GCA_022839525.1 Lentisphaerota bacterium | reverse complement strand
AGACATCCGCCATGCCGACGACATCAACGCCGCGTTCGCCCGCGGCTTCGATGCCTGCGTGCATCTTGCCGCGTTCAAGGCGGTCGGCGAATCGATGAGCGAGCCGGAAAAATACTCCGTGAACAACATCACCGGAACGCTTAACATCCTGAACGCGATGACGGCGCACGGCTGCAAAAACATCGTATTCTCCTCTTCCGCAGCCACCTTCGGGCAACCCGAGTATGTCCCGATGGACGAAAAGCATCCGACCAATCCGGAAAGCTATTACGGCTTTACCAAGCTCGAAATCGAACGATTCCTTCGCTGGTACGACATCACCCGTGGCGTCAAGTTCGCCGCACTCCGCTACTTCAACGCGGCCGGCTACGATCCCGACGGCGAAATCACCGGCCTCGAGCGCAATCCCCAGAACCTCCTTCCGATCGTCATGGAAGTTGCCTGCGGGATGCGCAAGGAGCTTCAGATCTACGGCCAGGACTACGACACCCGCGACGGCACCTGCATTCGCGACTACGTGCATGTTTCAGATCTTGCAGTCGCCCATGTCAACGCGCTCGGCTACATCTCGTCCAAAAATGAAAGCCTGACCGTCAACCTCGGCAGCGAAAACGGCGTCAGCGTCACCGAAATGGTCGAAGCCGCCCGCCGCATCACCGGCAAGGAAATCCCAGCCCGCTATGTAGGCCGACGGCCCGGCGACGCGTCCGCCCTGTATGCTACGAGCGCGCTCGCCCGCAAGCTCATAGGCTGGGATCCAAAGTTCTCCGACGTCGATACCATCATCACGTCCACCTGGAACGTGTACCGCATGCATACCGAAAAGAAGGCCTGAGTATGAAAGAACTCGATACGCTTTCCGCCTGGATACAAAGCCAGGTTCCCGCAATGATCGAACTTCAGACCCGTCTGACCTCTATCCCCGCGCTTGCTCCCGAATCGGGCGGCGAGGGCGAGCTTGCCAAGTGCGAAGACCTGACGCTTGCGCTCCGCGAGATGGGTTTTTCCCGCTTTGAACGCTACGACGCACCTGATACGCGCGTGAGCTCCGGAATCCGGCCGAATCTTGTCGTGACGATTCCCGGAAAAGACGACAGCCGCACTCTGTGGTTCATGGCTCATCTCGACGTCGTTCCTCCGGGAGAACTCGCGAAGTGGGACACTGATCCCT
>JALHET010000107.1 GCA_022839525.1 Lentisphaerota bacterium | reverse complement strand
CTGGCGCATTCGAGCATCAGCCTGTGGTCGGCGGTGAGGTAGGGCTCGCACTCGGCGCCGTTGAGGATCACCGTGTCGATGGGCTTGTCGGCAGGCGGGGAGAGCTTGATGCGTGTGGGGAAACCCGCACCGCCCATGCCAACAACGCCGGCCTCGCCGATGCGGGCGAGCAAATCCCTGTTGTCGGTGGTTCGCCAGCCCGGGAGCGGCGGGAGCAGTTGCCACTCTTGCGGATAGGCGGTCTCGATAACGACCGCGCCGCAGGTGCGTCCGGAGGCGGTGAGAGTCTCTTCGAGAGACACGACCTTACCGCTGGCAGGCGCGTGTACCGGCGCGGAAATAAAACCGTTCTGTTCGGCGATGAGCTGGCCGGCTTTGACACTGTCGCCGACTTGAACGATGGCTTTGGCGGGTGCGCCGAGGTGCTGCGAGAGCGGCACGACCAGACGGGCGGGCAGGGGAATCTCGCGGATGGGCGCCCCCGAGGAGAACTCTTTGTTGTAGGAGGGGTGGATGCCACCGCTAAAGGTGAAACGTGAGGGGATGGTGTTCATGAGAGGCTGTTAGGCGTTGCAGGGGCGCCCCGCCGGTCGCCCTTACGGTGTTGGTTCATGCTTTGCGGATGCAGTGGACGGGGCATTTCGCGATGGTTTCTTCGTTGGTTAGCGGTTTGGAATAATCGACCACTGCGAGGAAACCGTCCATCGCGATGGTGTCGTCAGCGAATTTGGTGCAGATTCGGCAACCGATGCAGCCCGAGCCGCAGACTTTTTTTACGGTGGGGCCCTTGTCCTTGGAGCTGCACAGCACATGGATCTCTGCGGCGGCAGGCACGAGCCTGATGATTTTGCGGGGACAGGCGGTGACGCACTTTCCGCAGGCGATACAGGTGGCTTTATCGACCCGAGCCAGACCGTTGAGGACCGAGATGGCGTTGACCGGACAGATCCGGGCGCAGGTGCCGTAGCCGAGGCACCCGTAGGTGCAGCCTTTGTCGCCGCCGGCGATGGCTTGGGCGGCTGCGCAGTCGTTAATACCGTTGTAGTTGGCGCGGCGGGTGGCCTCTGTGTCGTCGCCGCAGCAGAACACAAGAGCGTGCTGTTTCTCCAAGGCGGCCACCGTGCGCCCGAGGAATGCGGCGATGGCAGTGGCGGTGGTTGCACCGCCGGGGGCGCATTGATTGCACTCCGCATCCTGCGTTACGATTGCGCGGGCATAGTCGGCGCAACCCGCGAAGCCGCACCCGCCGCAGTTCGCGCCGGGCAACAGTTCCGCCAGTTTTCCGATCCGGGGATCTTCCGGCGTGCTGAGATACTTTTCGGCAATGGCCAGCGCGACCGCGCTGACAAGCCCGATGCCGCCGATCCAAAGCGTGGAGTTGAGGATGATGGGATCCATGGGGAAGAGGGGGTACAGGTTACGGGTTATGGGTTACGGGTTTTTAGGAAGGAGCGCGCTTACTTGACGAGACCGCTGAATCCCATGAAGGCAAGGCTGAGAAGGCCGGCGGTGACGAGGGCGATGGACACGCCTTTAAAACAATGCGGCGGGTCGGCGTGCTCGATCTTTTCGCGCAGGCCGGTGAAAATCATCAAGGCGAAGGAGAAGCCGACTGCGGCCGCGGTTCCAAAGACCACCGACTTCACAAACCCGTAACCTTCCTGCATGTTCAGCACCGACACGCCGAGCACGGCGCAGTTGGTGGTGATCAGGGGAAGGAAAATGCCGAGCGCGGCATGGAGGGGCGGTGCGAAACGTTTCATCACGATGTCGATGAGCTGCACCAGCGCGGCGATTACGAGGATGAAGGAAAGCGTTTGCAGGAATTTTTCAAGGCCGAGCGGCTCCAGCAGGAATTTCTGCAGGCACCAGGTTGCGGCTGAGGCGAGCGCCATCACGAAGATCACTGCGCCCGACATCCCGAGGGCTGTGGAGAGTTTTTTTGAGACGCCTAAGAACGGGCAACAGCCCAGAAAACGGCTCAGAACGAAATTGTTGACCAGAACGGCGCTGACAATGAGAAGTAGGTATTCCATGAGAGTTCCAACTAATTTTTAGGGTTTGTCGCGGTAAACGGCGAGCGCGTTTTTGAAGGCTTCGGTTTCGGTGTAGCCGCAGGTTTTGAATTCGGGGCAGAAGCCTCGGTAGACGCACTCGGGCACACAGACGCTGAAGAGCTCGGGTTCGCATTTCTGCACCTCGTCCAACACGAGCCTCCAAGCGGCGGTGGTTTCGGGGGAAGCCTGGCGGCAGAGCCGTTTGCGGGAGATGAAAATAAGGGCTTGCGCGTTCGCGAAACACTCGTGGTTGACGAGGGCAGCCTGTGAGAGCTCATCGCGGTTTATACCCGTGCGGTCGGTTCGTTGGGTGCTGACGAAATGCTCGATGCCGATTTTGTGGCGGACGAAATGCACGCTGACCCAGTATTTGAGGTTGATCCACTTCCACTTGAAAAGCATCTGGCGGATCGGGGAGTGCTCCGAGAGCAGGATACGCCGCTTCCAGCCATGTCCGGGTTCTTTGTCGCCTTCTTCCATGCGAATCGTAGTGCGGGCGGCGTCAGCGACATCGCGCCAGACGGATTTCGCCTTGAAATATTTCAGGGATAACGGCTGTTCCATAAGTTAACAGTTTGCTGTTTTCAGGGGGGGAATGCAATGCTATTTTGTGAATGGCTCTCTCGCGGAAATCAAAAATCCTTGAACCAGGCCTCGGCGGAACGGTTCGTGGCGGTGTTGGGGCGGTGGCTTTTTGCGGTGTGACCGATAAGGGCGGCCTTCTCTTCGGCGGTCATCAAGCGTCCAGAGACGCTGAACGTGCGGGCTCCGAGCGTCACGATAACAGCGGAAACCCGTTTCCAAGAAAACCCTGGCTCTTGACAGAGCGGTATATCTGGGAGCATGGCCCCGATGGGGATTTTTTGCGGGAGGTCAAGGCGTTTGAGTATCTCGGTGTTGTCCCGCATGTTTTGTGTGAGCAGCGGTTTGACGGAAAGGCTCTGCACGGTTTCGCCGGAGTCGAGCCGGAAGGTGACCTCCAGAGTTTTTATGATAGCCGGAATCTGACAGCCGCGGTTGATGATCGAGAGCGTGGCATAGGAAACCGGCTTGCGCGTCCTCAGGTTGAAGTGCCGGGTTTCCTCGGAATTGTCGGGGAAGGACGTGATGACCAGCAGTAGGCCGTCCTGCTGAAGTTCGCCGTACCAGCCGGGCTTGACAAGGGAGTCGTCCCCGATTGCCGGTACAGGACGCGCGGAAGAAATGGCCGTGTTATCCGCATGGGGGATACGGTTCGGAGCGGGCGGGACGAAGTAGTTGGCCGCGATGACGAGAAGACTGAAGAGTGTCAGAGGCAAACCGATCAGCAGGCGTTTCCTGACACGGCGGCTCCAGATGTGCCGTTGAGAGATCAGCGCAGCGATGCCCAATCCCAACGCGGCGGACGTGAATACGGAGGCGAGAAGGATCAGTCTGGGGACTGGATGGGTGTTTTCCGCATATGCGTTGATTTCAGCGACCAGCCCGCAGCCGAGCCCGAGGAAAGCGAACAGAACGCATGCGGCTGAGGCGCCCTTTCCGGTTGCGGCGACCCGGGGTGAGCAATGGGGGCGGGGATATTTGAGGTTCTCCGTTCGCGCGTCCGCCTTGCTACCGTCCCCGTCGGTGATGACGGCGGTTCTGCGAGAGTGCCCCGCAGGGGTCTCGTTGCGGCTCTGACTGCCGGGAGGCAGCCGACGGGTTGGATTGTGTATGTGAGGCATGACCGGTTTCAGATGGGTCTGCTTTGGGGTTCGACACCAGAATAGAACATTAATTTATCGGACATTTGAGGAGGCGTCAACCCTCGCGGCCGCAGACTGCGGAGCATTGACACGGTCGCTGCCACTTGTTATTGTTCACCCATAATGTCTAAGAAACGCTGTGCGGCACACGAGGGGTGAAGTACGGCATACGAGGAGGGTTCAGGTTATGGCCAAAAATCATGACGCGAGGAAAGAAGCGAAAAAGAAACCGACCAAGACGCTGAAAGAGAGGCGCATGGAGAAAAAGGCCAAGAAAGCGGCGCAATGATTGGGTGCAGAGCCCGCCCCTTCTGGGCGGGCATGTTTTTGATGTCGTCCCGTTCGGCTGGCATACGGTTTGCTCGGTCATGGTATATGGTACTTTTTCGCGTAACCCTGTTCGCCGTTGTCGGCGTTATCCTGATTTCCGCATCCCGCGTGCGGGCTGGAACCGTTGCGCTCAGCGTGTCGACTGGTAAGGGAGGGAGTGCCCGGACGTTGCCGCTGGAGGTGGGGCTCGTCTTCCCGGGCGAATGTAACCTGACTCTGCATGCGCCACACGCCACGAACTGGCTTGAGGCCGCGGCTCTTAACCTGAGTGTCGCCTGGCCTGCCGGCGCGCCTGTCGAGTCGAGGGCGCTGGTGTGGCTGAAAGACCGCGACAACTATTGGCACCAAAACCTGATTGCTACTCCCCTCGCGGGAGGCCAGACCAATTCGCTGGTCATCCCTTTTGAGCCTGGAGCCACCGGCTGGCAGACGCCCGGCCATTCTCTCGTGTGGCATCATCGCGTGCGTCTCAACCCGCAATCCGTCGGTTTCCGTGTCTTTGCGGACGCAGCATTCACCGGGAAGTGTGTTCTCGTGTCTGCAACCCTCGAGACGCGGGCGGCTGCCGGGCCGCCGGTGATCACGAAAATCCGTCCGGTGACCCGTACGGCGCAGGCGCTGTCGCTTTACGAGGCGCGTTTCGATTTGCCGGACCGGTACGCCAACCCTTTCGACCCGACGCAGATCGACGCCGGCGCGACCATCACCACTCCTGACGGGAAGACCAACACGATCCATGCCTTTTATTATCAGCCGCATTACCGGCTCGAGGATGAACTCGGCGAACCGGTCGAGCCGGATGGCCATCCGGAATGGCGTGTGCGTTTCTGTCCGCGTGTGCCGGGCGACTATACGGTCACGCTGTATGCGCGCGACGCCTTGGGTGCGGCCGTTGTCACGAATGCCCTGCGGTTCACTGCGGCCCCGCCTGAGGAAAATGCCCTGCGTTTTGTGCGCGTTTCGCAAAAAGACCGCCGGTATTTCGAGTTCGACGACGCGACGCTCTACTACCCGATCGGCCACAACGTGCGCTCCGCCACCGACTCGCGGTTGGACGACAAGTTCCCCTGGGTTTTCCGTAAGGAGGAAGGGACGACCGCCTACCGCCGATATTTCAAGCGCATGCAGGATGCGGGCGAAAACATGGCAGAGGTCTGGATGAGCGCGTGGTCGCTCGGGCTGGAATGGACCGAGGGCGTGAGCGGTTACCATGGCGCGAACGATTACCACATGGGCAATGCGTGGGAATTGGACCGCGTCGTTGATCTCGCCCTCCAGCACCGCATCTATCTCAATCTGGTGCTGAACTACCACGGGCGTATCAGCTCCTGGTGCGACCCGGAGTGGCATCTGCATCCCTACAACAAAGCCACCCCCGGCGGCTGGTTGACCATGCCGCTCGAGTTTTTCAGTGACGGGCGCGCCATTGAGATGCAGAAACGTTTCTGCCGGTATACGCAGGCGCGTTGGGGGTGGGCGCCTGTGATTTTCGGATACGAACTGTGCAGCGAGCTGAACCTGACGGGGCATGAGACCCACCACCGCACCCACTTCGTTCCCGAGGTTGTCGAATGGTGCCGGCTCATGGGCGCCTATCTCAAGACGATTGATCCTTACGGGCATCTGGTCTCTTCCCACATCTCCAACGACTATACGTTTCTTAACCCCGTGCTCTGCAACCTGCCTGAGATGGATTTCACGCCCCTTGACGCCTATCATCACGGCCAGCCGGAACGCATCATTGCCTTGGCCGCAAGCACCGCCGATGCGGGTGCGGCCTACAACAAACCCATTCTCATCACGGAGTTCGGGGGGTCGCCGATGGCGGCGGGACGAGAGCATTTGATGATCGAGCAGCATGCCGCGCTCTGGGCCGGTGTGTGCGTGCCGCTGGCGGGGGTGCCCATGTTCTGGTGGTGGCAGGTGGTCGACGAGAACAACCTGTATGTCCAGTACACCGCCGTGAAGAAATTTATGGAGAACACGGATCCGCGCGACACCGCTGCGAAGCGGGTTCCGGTGACGCTAAGCGTTCCGGAAAACGGCGATAAAAGTCTGCTGAAAAAATTTGCCGCGGTCTGCACCGCTTCGCCGGAAAAGGTGCGCGGGTACATTTATCCCATGCGGTTTGCGCGTGCGGGTGAGCCGCCGCCTGAGGCCGGCCATCTGACCGTCGCGATAGACGGGCTTGCCCCCGGCATTTTCCGTGTGGAGTTCTTTGAGACGGCGACCGGAACCGCAGTGCGCCGTTTCGATGTACGGACTCAGGACAGTGTGCTGTCAATCCCTGTTCCCCATTTCCGATCGGATTTCGCCTTCAAGGCTTACCTGTTGACGCCGGTCGCCAAACGGGCGTTCTGAGCGGTACTGTGCCCGCCTCTGTGAAAAGCCGTTTTCCCGCGCAATGCGGGGCATATTTCACTTGCCTAACCGACGCGGTTTGGGTGAAAATGCAATCCAATAAGCCCGCATCATTTTGAATGCGGTCAGTCATGAAGGATTTTTATGTCGACCACGAATAGCCTGGATGTCATTTCTTCGTTGTGCAAGCGCCGCGGTTTTATTTTTCACAGTTCCGAGATTTATGGCGGGATCAACCACCATCATCATGCACCCGGCCATCTGGAAGGCGTCCGGCCACCTCGACACGTTTTCGGATCCCATGAGCACCTGCAAGTCCTGCAAAAAACTGATGCGTGCGGATCAGGTCTGGGACATTCTGGCGGACGGCGAAATCGGAGAGGGCTTGGCCGCGCTGATTGCCGGGGGTGTAGACGCGGGCAAGGTGGCAGGCTGGTGTAAAGGCAAGGCCAAAGGTCTTGCCCCGAACCTCGCCGCCGTGCGTGACGCGGACGCATTGACTGCGGCGTTCGAGAAGATCAAGGCGGATCCCGCCGCCTACGCGGACGCACAGGCGCTCTACGTGCTGCTCGCTAACGCGAAAGGCTCCCAGCCCGCAGTGACGCCGTGTCCCTACTGCGGCGGCGAACTGACCGATCCGCGCCCCTTCAACCTGATGTTCAAGACCGTGGTCGGTCCGGTGGAGGATCCCGCCAACGTCGCGTACCTGCGACCGGAGACCGCGCAGGCGATCTTCGCGCAGTTCCAGAACGTGCTGGCCACCAGCCGTCAGCAGGTGCCGTTCGGCATTGCGCAGATGGGCAAATCGTTTCGCAACGAGGTGACGCCCCGCAACTATACGTTCCGCTCGCGCGAGTTCGAGCAGATGGAACTGGAGTTCTTCATCCGACCCGACGAGGCGGTCGAGTTGATCTGCGGCACCGTCACGACCTTGTCCGACAGCCCGGATCTCTCGGTTCCTCAGGCGTCGTGGGGATGGGAGGTGTGGCACAAATATTGGGTTGAGCAGCGCAAGGCGTGGATTCAGGCGTGCGGGCTGCCCAAGGATTCGTTTGTGGAGTACTGGCAGAAGCCCGAGGAACTCGCCCACTACGCCCGTGCCTGCGTGGACATCGAATACCGCTTTCCCTTCGGCGTCCAGGAACTCGAAGGGATTGCGGCACGCTCGGACTTCGACCTCACGCAGCATCAGGCGCACAGCGGGAAAAGCATGGAGGTCTTTGACGAGCCGCTCAAACTCGCGGCGGCCAAGCTGGACGGCGCGGCCAAGGAAGCCTTTACCGGGAAGGTCGTTGCGGAATGGACGGCTCGCGGCAAGGATGCCGAGGCCGCCCGAGCCTTCGTGGCGAACCTCTTCGAAGGCAAGTACGTCCCGCATGTGATCGAACCCTCTGCGGGCGTGGACCGCATGATGCTGGCGTTGCTCTGCAATGCCTACGAGGAACAGAAGCTGACGGACGAGAAAGGCAAAGAAGACGTGCGCGTCGTCATGCACTTAAGCCCCCGTATTGCGCCGGTGAAGGTCGCTGTTTTTCCGCTGGTCAAGAACAAGCCTGACGTTTACAACAAGGCGCGTGAGGTCTTCGGGCACCTGCGCCGCCGCTACGCCGCGTTCTGGGAC
>JALHET010000556.1 GCA_022839525.1 Lentisphaerota bacterium | reverse complement strand
AGTCGTAGTGGCCGTCCGGGAGCCACAGGTGGATGGCGCCGCCGTTGTCGGCGAAGATGTCGGTCGTTCCGTAGTAGGCCGGAAGCCCCGTGATTTCGATCGGCGCGTGGGACTTGAAGCCCGTCAGCGTGGCGCAGAAGACCCAGTCCGTGTTGTTCGAGGGGGCGGGGGAGATGCTGTCGTTCGTCAGGCCGATCGAGCCACCAGTGAAGGTGTTGGCACCGAGGATTGTGCATTCGGCACCGGGCCCGATGTCCGTGCCCCCGCTGTAGCCCATTGCCTTGACAGTGCCGCCGGAGATGGTCAGCGTACCGCCTGCGCCACCGACGCCGCCACCGATGCCTGCGCCGCCCCAGTAGCCGGACGCCGTGACGCTGCCTCCTGAGATAGTCAGTGTGCCACCTACGCCGTTTGTGCCGCCACCAATGCCAGCACCGTCGTTGCCAGTCGCCTTGACCGTGCCGCCGAAGATGTTCACCGTGGCGCCGCCGCCACCGCCGCCACCGCCGATGCCTGCGCCGTAAACGCCTGTTGCCTTGACCGTGCCGCTGAAGATGTTCACCGTGCCGCCACTGGAGCCTTTGCCGCCACCGATGCCCGCGCCGCCGTCATTGCCCATGGCCTCTAGCATGGCGTCGTCGTCACCGAGTGCTTGGGTAATGGAGAGGCACGCGCTTTGGGGGACTTCAAGTCCCGCGCGATTGGGGCCGGAGGCGAGCATGTTGTTCCCTGCGATGGTTAGCGAGACACAGGCATCCGTCCTCAACGCGAAGGCGCAGAAGCCCTCGTACACATTGTAATCCATAAGCGTCAAATTCGAGAGCGTGACCGCGCTTGCCACACCTTCCTGAACGACGACGCGCACCTTGCCCGCCGTGTTGGTACCGGAGATCGTGAAGGGCCCTGCGTTCGTGAGCGAGAGCGTGCAGGTTGTCGCATTGTAGCGCCAGCCGGCGGCGGGGTCTGCCGAACCGAACGCGATCTCCTCGCCGTTGACCGTCACGCCGGTTAAGCCGTGGATGTGGACGGCACCGTTCTGGATCGTTACCACGAAGCGGCGCGCATTGGCCGTAAAGTCGTAGTGGCCGTCCGGGAGCCACAGGTGGATGGCGCCGCCGTTGTCGGCGAAGATGTCGGTCGTTCCGTAGTAGGCCGGAAGCCCCGTGATTTCGA
>JALHET010000106.1 GCA_022839525.1 Lentisphaerota bacterium | reverse complement strand
AGAGGACTGCCGAGCAATGAAACCGAGTCGGCCTTGGCGATGTGGTTGACCACCAGCGGCGCTTGCGGCCAGCGCGTACAGATCACGTAGAGGGCGTCCGGCTTTTGGGTGAAGTAGACTTTGGTCTCGCGCATGTTCTTGGGACGGTGCCGCCAGGCGGTGGTGCCGTAAATCGCCTCGCCGTTGACGCTCAGCCAGCGCCCCATGTCGAGCAGGCGCTCTTCCATAATCACCGGGATGAGGCCGTCGGCCTGCGGGCCGATGTTGAGCAGCAGGTTGCCGCCACGACTGACCTTTTCGATCAAGGTCTCCACGCACTGCGCACTGGTCATGTAGTGCGCGGTGGTCTCAAAACGGTTGAAGCCGAACGAACCGCCGATACCGCGGCACTCCTCCCACGGGTGCGCGAACTGGGTATCGAGCGAACTGCCCGTGTGGATCAGGTCATATTCGGTCGTGTAGTGGCCGCCATGCTTGCCACGCGTCTTCTTGCCCCAGCGGTCATTGACCACCACGCTCTCCTTGACCGGCGACTCGTTGTACAGCCAGGCCAGGAAGTCAACGCTGCGCAGCTCTTCGTCGGAGTAGTCCCACTCGCCGTCTGTCCAAACAATCTCAGGCTCATAGCGCGTGACCAGCTCTTTCATCTGCGGCAGGTTCATCTCCGCGACCCACCGGCCGATGTTCTCCTTGTAGAGCGGGTTGCCCCATTCGAGCAGCGAGTAGTAGAAGCCCATGCGCAGGCCGGCCTGCTTGACCGCCGCGGTCAATTCGCCGGCAAGGTCGCGGTGCGGCCCGAGCACCTGCGCGTTCCAGCGCGGACTGAAGGCACTCGGCCAGAGCGCGAAGCCGTCGTGATGCTTCGACGTGAGCACCACATACCGCGCGCCTGACTTTTTGAAGAGATCCGCCCACTGGGCGGGATCGAAGTGCTCGGCGCGGAACTGCGTGGCGAAGTCCGCGTAGGTGACGTTGGCACCGTAGGTACGGGCGTGAAAGTTGGTGAAGGCCGCGTTGTTGGAGCGCATGCGGTTGTCGTAGTGCTCCGAATACTTGGCGTAGACATTGGCCGCGTCGGTCGGCGCGTAGGCCGGCACCGAGTAAACGCCCCAATGGATAAAGATGCCGAATTTGGCATCCCGCCACCACTGCGGGAGCGGGCGTTTGTCGAGCGATTCCCACTCCGCCTTGTACGGTTCCGCGCGCAGCGCGAGCGCGGCGCAAACAATGAGCACACACGGCATCAAGTAACGTTTCATAGGAGCTTCCAAGGTTGTTACGTGTCAATCGATCCCATCCATACAGGATACGACATAGCTTACACGCCCCGGCCCACAGAAACAAGCCCCGCGATGGTAATCGGTTGATGGCGGGGCATCATGCGAGTCGAGCGCGTGACATCTCGGGCTGCCCCCATGTCTGGCATCCGTCTCGTTTTCGGCGGTCCGGGACGTCCCGCCGTACTGGTTTTTCTCAGCCCTTAATTCGATCCCGACTGTGCGGCGGCGTTTCTGATTTCCGTCAGATGGCGGCGGATCGATCAAACAGTGCCCAGTTCAGTACCCATTTGAATAGGTAGTACCTATTTCAACTTTCTCCAGCGGGCAGCCGGGCCACGTCCAAGGCACTCGACGCTTGAGCCTTTCAGCCGCTTCAAAACTTTGCGGATCAGATCAATACCGACACCTGGACATGCATTCTGAAGATCCGAAACGCTGAACTCGCCCGACTGCTGGCGGATTGCGGCCTCGACGAGTTCAGTCTTTTCACCGCGTGGTGCGGCAATCCGACCGGCGCGTTCTTCAAGTTCATCATAGGCTTTCTTGATGATGAAAAGCAGGAAGCCGATATAAGGCCAGGGGTCGTGCTTGCCCTCGTGCCAGCCTTTGGAGCTGAGTTGGAGGGTTTTCATTCGTTTTAGTTTTACCTCTTACCTACTGCTTCGTGTCCGGCGGCGGGCGGCGTATTTGGCGGGGGATTCTTTCACGCTGAAGCCGATTTTGCGCGGGGGTGGCGGCGGGGCGGGATGCTCTGGCGGGTCGATCAAGTCCAGAATGCGTTGCATCACTTCAACAATGGCGGCGTCGTGCGAATCGAGGCGTGACTTGACCTCGCATTCAAGCGTTGCCAGTTTACGCGCCAGCTCACGGGTATCAGAGAGCGCGGCTCGCATTCTCGTGAAGGCACGTACCACAAAGACGCTCATCTCCACTGCCCGTTTGCTGTTGAGCACATTAGCCGCCATCAGTGCGCCGTGCTCAGTGAAGACGCGGGGGATTTTACGACGCCCGCCGTGGGAACTTGAAGTCGCAAATTGCGACTTCAAGTTCTTGGTCTCCTGCGGAGTCAGAACAAACGCAAAATCTGACGGGAACCGTTCTGCGTTCCGTCGCACCTGCTCGTTCAGGCGCTTGGTCTCGACGCCGTATATCTCTGCCAAGTCGCTATCGAGAATGACCCTTTCGCCTCGGATGGTAAGGATCCGGTCTTGCAGATCGGGCACGACGTCAATCTCTTGGTTGGCCTGTTTCTTTCGAGGAGTGCTCATCTTTTTTTCTCAGAGTGATCAATTCAAGTGTTGCGCATGATAGCCCCGTGAGCGGATTTGGACAAGGCGGGAGATAACGCAGAACACACGGAAAGGCATGGCTCTGCTTTTTCAAACCGCGAATGACCGTGACAATCTCCCTTTAAGATCACAGCTTGTGATCTTAAACGTTCGCGTTAACCGAGCACACTTCTTGCCCCGCCCTTAATTCGATCCCGACTGTGCGGCGGCGTTTCTGATTTCCGCCAGATGGCGGCGGATATTGGCGGCGGCTGTTTCTTTGGCATCAAAGGACAGCGCTTGCCAGTATTGGGCGAATGAGCTGCATCACGCATTACGGTCTTGGCGGAGGAAGATGGTGCAGGCGTCAAGGGGGATAGAGAAAAACTCAAGAAGAGTGCGGACGGATGCGCAAATGTGGTTGGCGGAAAAGTTGCCTTCAGCATAGATACCGTCGGGGAGCGCGAGGGGCTTTCGCAGGTCGTCCGGGTTACGACTGAAACGGCGATAGCCGCGTTTGGAGGTCATAGCGGGATTATCGGGTAGCGCTTTGAAGAGAGCCGGATCTTTTTTGGCCAAATGGCGAATGATAAGCTCGTAAACGCGAGTCCATGTGGTGATATCTTGGTAACCTTTGCCGTCGAGAACGAAACCGCAGGGGCGCATGTAGGTGAAGTCTTCCGTGAGGGTGTGGGGCTCGTTGCGGTTGAGGTCTTTGATGATACGGGTGTTGTCGGCATCGGTCTTGCCGATTTCGGTTTCTGGAAAGGCCTCGCCCCCAGTCTGGATTTGGGTGTACTCCTGCACAAGGCGGGTTATCTCGTCCGAGAGTTTTCCAAAAGCGTCAAGCTGGGCGTTGAGCTTCTCCTTGAAGGCGATGCCGGCTTTCATGGCGGACGTGTCGTTGTGGTCGATGCCGAGCCAAACGTCGTCCGAGAATGCGAGCAGGCTCTCACGGATGTTGTCGAGGTCACGAAGGATGTTGCGGATAGGTTGTGTCATGGGGTGGGCCTTTCTGAATGATTGGGGTTAAGAAGATCATCAATGGGTTTGCCTGTTTTCATGGCTCTTAGAAGTTTTGTGCTGTCGCAGTTTAATCCGAAGCCAGTCGTCAGGCGTTGTGAAATAGCTTCTATTTTTCTTTGCTGCTGTCTGCAGGTAGCGATGAGTCGCACCACCGTAGGCCCATCGGATTTTTTTTGTAGGTCTTTTACCTGGGTGTCGAGAATGAGAGATGTAGCGTAGCAGACGGAGTTGAGGCTAGTGACAGCATGTTGTAATGTGAAGTATGCATGTGTAGACTCTTTTCCTCTCAACCTGACCGGATCTTCCCGGAACAGTTCCATGAGTGCCGGGTAACCCATGTGGGTGTAATTCGAATCGCACGACATATGTTGGCGAGCAGTTTGTGTCATGTCGTGCGGGTTTAGGCCGGGCAATGCGCCTGCGATATTCCCCCAGGCTGCACAAAGATATTTAAGGGGTATCTGAGATATCTTCTTTGTGGTTTCGTAGGGTTTCAGATGGTCATCCCAGATCTCGGTGTAAAAATTAGAGAGCGCCTTTTTCTGTTTTTCGTTCGGCCAATCGGGGATGTTAGGATTGGGGAGCATGAATGTGATCGACAAGACCGCCTCCCAAACAGACCGCGCAAGAATTACTGCGGCGAAACAGAAACCAGCCGCCATGAGACTGCACATCGGAACAACAGTCGCTACGGCTCCGGCCAATTTCAACCAGCAAAAAACGATGGGGTCTTTTTGTGCTTCTGGTGAATGCCGAAAGACATATAGGTCAGCATCCCAGATTTTAGGCGGGAGAATCTGGGACAGCAACGACTCGACGTTTTTGGCAAGACGCATTGACTCTGCCGTGAGAGTCATAGCCGCCTCTATTTTAACTTGATCGGTCATTAGTCCTTTGCCTCTACAATCGCGGTTTCGGCGTCGTCAAGCCCGTACAGCCTGCGGACGAGTTGATCGAGTTCGGCTTCGAGGGCGGAGATGTCGGCGGCGGGATCGGCGGATTTGGCGGTGAGGATGCGGTCGACGAGTTCGACGAGGGGCTGCTGGCGCTCAGGCGGCACATCGGGGATCGGCAGCTTCTTCCAGTCGTCGGGGTAAAGGTGAATGTTGCTGCGGCGGTTGGTGAAGAACCGAGTGCTCATACCTTGTCAACGCCTTCCCCACGCCCGGGGATGGGCTATCGCGAAGACAATGCAGCGTCGGGAATCATGGTTGCACGGAGCTTGCCGAAGTGCCGGGCGATTTTGCTGCCGGACGTCAGGTCCCAGAGCGAGCCGTTCATCTGGCGCAGGGTCAGCACCGACACGATCCACCCTTGGGTCCAGCCGCTTTCGATGGTCCAAGCGCCCCAACCCGCGTCCGCATTGCTGGCCCACGTTTCCCAGCGCCCGAAATCGAACGCCCGGAACCAGCCGCCGTCCACCTGCGGGTGGGCGTCCGAACGCGCCTGGATACGGCAGAAGAACTCGGCCATTTTGTCCGAGGCCCGTTTCGCGGCCCCGTCTCCGGCCGCGGCCGCCTCGTGCAGCCCGATGAACGCGAAGTTGGCCGTGTAGAGCATATCCGCCACGGGCTCGCCGTTGGTCTGGATCAGCGGCGCCTCGTGCTTTCCGTAGTCGCCGTTCGAGCGGGGCGGAGGATATTTGCCTTTGCCGGGCAACCCAATCTCCTCGCGGATCGCGCCGCACGGCGCCTGAAGGGCAACCACGCCGTCCACGGCCTTTCTCAGCCACGCCCGGTGTTCGGGCGTATCCTTCACCCGCACCAGCCAGGCCAGCGGCAACAGCATCCGAGCCTTCTCCTGTGCCAGCCCGTTCGTCCAGCGCCACCCGTCGGTGTACTGCGCCATCATCATGCGGATCGCTGTTTCGGCACGCTCGTAGAACAGCTCAAAGCCGGTCTTGTGGTAGGCCCACAGGTAACACGCCCAGAGATAACTTTCGTAGTGGCCGGTGTAATTGGTGATCTCGCGCCGGAAAAAAGGCTCCCAGCCCTGCTTCGACAGCGCGGGAATATCGATGCGCCCTCCCCTGAACCCAAAACGCCCGCTCGTGCGGAGGTTGCCGAGCAGGCAGCGCATCACGGTCTCGTCCCACCGGTCTTCGCCCGTCAGCGCCGCAGCGGCCAGGGCACCCAGCATCAGGCGCGCGTTGTCGTCGCCGTAATTCGCCACATACAGGCCTTTGCTGTCGATCCCCCAAGCGATCAGGCCGTACGCGCCGTGCGCCGGATCGCCCCGTTCCCGTTTCGTCGCGTGGGAGCGGAGCAAATAGAAGTCCAGCAGGTTCGCCGCCACAGCCGTCTGCCGGGCATCATCCAGTAGCCGTCCGCCAAAAGCCAGCGCCATCGCCGCCTCTGCCGTGCAGTCGCCGCGCCGGCTTCCGAGCTGGGGCTGGCTCCCGTCCGGCAGGATCTGCGAACGCAGTCCCTCGCGAATGCCGAACAGGCCGGTCGCGACCTTTGCGCTTTTCTTCATCTGCTCGACCTCTGCCGCCGTCAGTTCCCACTCGTGCCCGGGCCGCGCCGTGTCCAGGAACAGCTTCGCCTTGAAGAACCATTCTGTCCCAAGGCGCACCGCCTGCCTTTCGGCGTCAGGCGGAAGCGCCGCGTCGCGCCCGTAAGCCGGACGCACGACAGGCTCCCAGTTCAAAGCCGCCGCCTCCGCCTCTGGCTGAAGCCAGCCCAGCACCGTCCGCCAGACGGCCTGCCATGCGTCTTGCGGCGCGTAGCGGCCTGTGATGAAACGGCTGAGTTGCGTGGTGGCGACAAGAAGCCCGCCCCGGGGATGCTCGAACAGCAGCGGGAACGTCTCCTCCGGAAGCCCGTAGACCGCGGTGTCGAATCCCGCCACGCGCGCGGCGACCAGATGGGGGGTTTCCGCCTTGACCGGCAACAGCCGGAGGCCGTTGATCGCCAGAATGCGTAGCGCGGGCAGCCTTTCACCGAAAAAGCCCGACGACGTCACGGCCCGCTCGTAGCGCATCTCCTTAGGGGGAAGCATGTCCATCTCCGGAATCACCGAGGGATACTCCACATAGACCCGCACGCCTTTCCGTGCCGCCGCCGCATACAGATCCGTTGTCAGTGCCGTGGTGTGCTTCGGATACCCGTCAGCCAAAATCAGGACGCCGTCGCCCTTCAGAGCCTGTTCAACGGCCTCAGACGGCGTGCCGCACCGCGCCGCCGCGAGCCCCGCCGCCTTCACTGTCCGGTACAGGTCGTTCGCCTCCCCGCAGGAAAAAACAAGACCCGCCTGAAGCGCCGCTGCGGCAGACATGCAGCCGAGACCCGCCAACATGCCGAGAAGGCGCCCCTTCGCCCTTTTCCCGTTCATCACGCTCCCCCTCCCAATTTTTTCTGCCGCCCCAGCCAATATTCTTCGATCTCTTCCAGACTCTTTCCTTTGGTCTCAGGCACAAACCGCCAGAAAAACACGGTGGCGACCAGACAGATCCCCGCAAACGTCAGAAAGACCGCGTGCATCCCGAACCGCGCGGCGAACCAGGGGAACAGGAATGCGTTGACGGTGTTGACCGCCCAGTTCGCGAACACGGCAATGGACATCGCGCGGCCCCGGATGCGGTTCGGGAAAATCTCGGGCGTCAACACCCAGATCACCGCGCAGATCGAGAGGGCCACACACGCCATGTAGACCCCCAGCACGCACACGATCAGAAACCCGGACGCCAGTTTTGCGGCGAAAAGCAAACCTGCCGTGCCCAGCGAAAGCGTGACCACCGCCATGCCCCCGATCAGCAGGGGGCGCCTGCCCCAAGAATCCACCTTCCACACCGCCAGCAGGGTGAAGACCAGGTTGACCAGCCCCAGCGCCACCTGATACCCCATCGCGCCGCCGAGATCCAGCCCCGCCTCCTTGAGAATGCTCGGCCCGTAATAGATCACCGAGTTTACGCCGGTCATCTGCCCGAACACCGACAGTCCCACCCCAACGATCAGCGCGACCCGCAACCCCGGCTTGAACAGCTCGGCGAGCGACCCCTCTTCCCGCTCTGCGGACGCCTGGATCGCCTGCAGTTCCCGCCGCGCCGTTTCAGAACCGTTCACCCGTGCCAGAATGACGAACGCCTGATCCGTGCGTCCGGCGTTCACCAGCCAGCGCGGGCTTTCCGGCACCAGGAGCAGGAGCAGGATGAAGATCGTGTTGGGGATCAGCTCCGCAGCGAACATACCGCGCCACACCTGCCCGACCAGAAGCCAGTGGAATACGCCCTTTCCGCCGAACGCCTGCGGGTGCGCCTCGGCAAAGCCCAACAGCACCCAGTTCGAGAAGTAGGCCAGCAAGATGCCGACCACGATCGAAAGCTGGTACAGCGCCACCAGCCGCCCGCGGATTTTCGGCGGCGCAAACTCGGAGATGTAGAGCGGCGCCAGCACGGAAGCGATACCGACGCCCACGCCCCCGATCAGCCGCGCGATGATCAGGACGGTGAAGTTCGGCGGGATCGCCGAGTACAGCGCGGAAACGAAGAAAAAGACCGCGCTGGCAATCAGGACCGGCTTGCGCCCGAAGCGGTCGCCCAGCCAGCCCGCCACCATCGCGCCGAGCACACAGCCGGCCAACGCCGCGCTGCCGAACCAGCCCAACATCAGTTTGCTCAGCGCGAACTGCTTTTCAACAAACCCGAAGGTGCCGGAAATGACGGCGGTGTCGAACCCGAACAGGAGCCCCCCCACCGCCGCCACCAGGCAAACGAGCGTCAGAAACAGGGGGCTTCCCTTGACGGGCAACATTGGCGTTGCCCGCGTGTCAGTCATAACCATTCGTTTTCCTCAGTTAACGGATCTGAATGATCAGCCCGCGTCTTCGCCACCGCAGATAAACGGTGTGGTCGTCGAGGCTCTGCAGCGGCGTGTCCGCCCGGATCTCGGCTCCCGCGCCGCCGGGCAGCGACGTCCACCGGGCAGGTTCATGCCCCGGATAATGAACCGTCACGGAGGGGAGCCAGCTTCCGTACACCTGGTCCGTGGCCGGAACAAACACATTCATGACACTCGAACCCGTGGCCGTGTAGACCCCCGGCGACACATCGAACGTGACGCGGACCGACGCGGGGAACTCATGCGCGCCAATGTCCACCGTGCCGGACGCGACACGCTCCTTTCCCGCGAGATCCAGCGTGCCGACGACTTTCGCGTTGTCGCCCGCGTCGATGCAGGGCGACCCCCGCGCCAGCCGGTAGTCGCCGTTCGCCGCGTCGCGGAACGACGGATTGGAGGTACACACGTTCACCTCGATCGCATTGCCGTTCGGGTTGATGTCCCAGACGGTATTGCCCCACACGATCGTGTTGTTGACGTAGAGCTTGCTCGTCGAGGAACCGAACGCGCCGCCGTTGCTGTTAGTGGTCACGGTGCAATTGTTCACCGTGCCGATGTAGACGCCGCCTGCAGCGTTCGCGGGAGCCGTGTTCCGGATGAACAGGGAGTTGTTGACGCCCTGCTTGACGTCATAGGCGCCGCCGCCCTGGGTGGTCGCCGTGTTATCCGAGATCAGGCAACGGTCGAAGGTCGAATAGTAGGCGATGCCGCCGCCATAGGCGGCCGTATTGTTGGTGATCACGCAATCGACAACCGTCGCGTTGTGCCGGTATGCCGCGTACGTATCGATGTTTTCTGTCTTGCCGCCGGTGACCCCCCCGCCGGTCTGGGACTGGTTGTTGCGGATCACGCAGTTCTTCACCACGGTGCCGGGGAGCGGCGTCATGATGCAGACACCCCCGCCGCCGCGGGTGTATTCATTCGTGCTGGGGTGGCCGCCACCGGTCCGTGTCCGGCCGTTCTCAAGGGTGAAGCCGTCCAGAATGCCGGCGCTCATGAAGACGCAGCGGGTCGCC
>JALHET010000555.1 GCA_022839525.1 Lentisphaerota bacterium | reverse complement strand
CGTATGAGCAACATTGTGGCGGCGATCGGCGTGGGGCAGTTGCGGCATTTGGAGGAGATTGTGGCGAAAAAGCGGCAGGTTTTCGGGTGGTACCGCGAGCGGCTGGAGGGGGTGCCGGGGGTGAGGCTGATGCCGGAGGCGGGGTATGGACGGTGCTCGCGGTGGCTTACGGTGGTGGAGTTATTGCGACCACCCAGTGGTCGCAATGACGAGTGTAAAAACGAGCCGAGCGCACAAGTGATGCGGATGATCGAAGCGCTTGAAAGGGAAAACATCGAGTCGCGGCCAGTGTGGAAGCCGATGCATGTACAACCCGTCTTCCGGGGCGCAAAGGTGGTTGGCGGCGGGGTGGGGGAACGGCTTTTCGCGAACGGGTTGTGCTTGCCATCCGGGACGGGACTGAGCGTGGAGGATGTGGAAAGGGTGTGCGGGATTGTCAAGGCAGCCCTAAGGTTTTAACGCGGGTCGCGCCCGCAACCCGAAATTCTCGCCACGAAGGTACGAAGGACACGAAGAAGGGCGGGTCATTAAAAACCTCTGTGCTCTTCATGTCTTCGAGGTGCAACACCGTTGTTATTTCCTCTTCTCGACTTTAGCACTTTAGAACTGTTTCCCGCTGTGGTTTAATAAAAAGGAACTGATGAAAAAAAAATGGAAAGAACAGGCACATGTCTGGGGTAGCCGGCTTGGGTGCTTTCTGGCAGACACGGCGGTGATGGCGGGCGCCTATCTGACCGCGTTTATCCTCCGCTTCGATTTTCAAGAGCCTTCATGGGGGTGGCGGTACGTCGCGTTCTCTTTTGTGACGGTTTGGGTCGTGCAGAGTGTGGCGCTGACGCTGTTCGGGTGCAACAAATTGTTGTGGCGTTATGTGAGTGTGGGGGATGTGCCCCGGTTTGTTGGGGCGATCGGGGTTTCGACGGTGGTTTTCGTCATCCTGCGCGTAGTGTTCCCTGAGTTCCGGGGGTTGCGTCCGCCGTACAGCATCACGTTTTTCAACAGTTTTCTGGTCGTCGGCGGCTTGCTCGGTGTGCGATTGCTGTGGCGTTTCGTGGCGGAAGGCGAGTATGCGTGGGAAGCTGTGAGGCGGAGGCGCATGCGGCGGGTGTTGCTGGTGGGGGCGGGAGCGGCGGGAAATCTGGTGGCGCGTGAACTGAGGCGTCAGGGCGTCCGGCGGTTGGC
>JALHET010000554.1 GCA_022839525.1 Lentisphaerota bacterium | reverse complement strand
GACACGAGCCTGAGCAGCGAGGCCTCGTTTGGGAAGAGCCCTGCGGCGCGTGTCCTCCGGCGCACCTGCCGGTTGAGGTTCTCCGCCATGTTGCTGGTCCGCAGCCTGCGGCGCATCGGCTCGGGGAGGCTGAAGACGGCGAAGCCCTCCGGGATGTTGTCCTCCATCCACGCGGCCAGCCTGGGTTGGGTTTTCGCGTACTTCTCGATCGCCGTCGCGAGAAGCCTCTTAGCCTCTTCGGGCGACGGCGCGTTGAGGACGGCGCGGATGTCGGCGGCCACCTGCGGCTTCAGGTCCTGCTTGGTGACTCGGGACTGCGCGTTGCGCTGGAGGAGGCACTGGCAGTGCTGCCAGACGACTCCGGGGAGGGTCGCGACCATGCCCTTTTTCAAGCCGCCACTGATCCGTGTGCGAGGTGATACGTCACACCCCCGATGCGCCTGATTTCTGATCCCCGCTTTTTCGGCTACGGTGTCCATGACTATGACATACCGCGGCACCGGATTTCGCGTGAAGATTCGGTGTCGTCCTGCCGGTGTGATTTGCTATAGTAAAAACACATTCTTTTGCTGAAAGGGTTTAAACGACATGGAAAAAGTGCGGCAAGGTTTGTTTTGTGTCATGGTCGGTGGCTTTGCTGCGGCTGTTTGGGCGCAGGCTTCTGACGATGCTCAGGTGCGGTTTTCCGGTTACCGTTCCGGGTTCCATCGCGACACGTTAGCACTGCAGGTGTTGCTGGACCGGCAGAACCTTTCGTGTAACTGCGTCGACGGCGTCTGGGGTAAGCGGACAGAGATCGCCTTGCTGGCGTGGCAGTCGCTCAACGGTCTGCCGGCGACCGGCGTGCCTGATGACTCCGTGTTGAAGGCTTTGGGCGGCGACGCGGATGTGCTGACGCGCCACACTGTGACCGAGGCGGATCTTGCGGCCCTTGCGCCAGTGCCGACGGAGTGGGAAGAGCGGGCGAAATGCCCGGCCATGACGTATGAGACGGTTCAGGAAATGCTGGCCGAGAAAGGGCACACGTCGCAACGGGCGCTGGAGCGCCTGAATCCGGGCGTGCCGTGGCCGAATCCGTCGGCTGGCACCGAGGTGGTGTTGCCGGATTGCGCGCAGGCGGTCAAGGGGAAAGCCGGCTCGATCCGCATCGCGCTGGCGCGGATGGAGATCACGGTCTTCAATGC
>JALHET010000553.1 GCA_022839525.1 Lentisphaerota bacterium | reverse complement strand
CCGATGTTCCACCACCGGCGCAAAAGCGATCAATTGCCCCGCTCGCTGTCGCTGTCGGCGCGGGCATCTTCGTTGCCCTTCTCCTGTGGCGTGGTCTCCGTAAGAGGAAACCATGAACATCAAGAACAAACGGGGCGGTGCAGACCGCCCCTGCGGCACACCGCTCCTCTCACGCACCGGCTTCCCGGACGACGTGTCCGTGCACGACTTCCCCGACCGCTTCACCGACATCGAGGTCTACGCCGAGTTCCTCGGGCCCGGCGACGCCGAACTCGCCTTCGAGTTCTACGGCCCGAAATACGACCGCCGTCATCGCTTCCGCGCCGAAGCCACCCAGAAGATCGCGGCGTGGGACATTGAGTTTGTGCATGCCGAGGGCGAGGATGAAGGCCAGCCGATGGCCCATCTGCCCGTCTTCACACCATCCGACGGCATCGACAAAGGCGAGCCGGTCTATGATTGCCCTGGCAACGACCTCGCGTTCACGTTGTCCCTGACAAACGCCGCCGGTCTCCGCTCTGCCGCCGTGACGTATCTCGGCGCATCTTGCGCATTGACCGAGACCGCCCCGGACAGCCTCTTTTTTACGAACGGGGCCTCTTGCGTCACGCTTTCAGGAGCGCTGCTTGCCGACACCAACGTCCAGGAGTGGGTCAGCGCGTCTGTCACCTTCCCCGCGCTCGGCGTCACCAACGCGGTTTACCCCTGCGTTGAAACGTCGGCGGAAAGTTCAGCCTTCGAAAACACCTTGTTCGGGCTGGTCTTCAGCGCGGGAGCGCCGTCCGCCGCCCCCCGCATCGCGGACCTCCGCATCACCACGGAGACGCTCTCCGACGACATCGGGCTGACGGAGACCGCCCCCGGCTCGGGCGCCTTCACGAACGGCAGCTTCTCCGTCCGGCTGTCTGTGGCGGCGGGAACGCCCCTCCTCGCCGTCACGGACGGGTTCGGGCTTTCCAACGCCGTCTTCACGGTCTGGGAGACCGCGCCGCAGTCCGGCGTCTACCGGAATTACAACCCGCCGGTCCCGACCGACCTGCCGGATGTCCCCGTGCCCGATTTCGCGCCGTGGCGCATCAGGATCACGGGGCTCCCGCAGGACCTGCTGGCGTCCGTCTCGCTCACCACCTCCGTGGATAGCGTGACCGGGACTTACGGCGCGGGCCCGTCCCCGCTCTCCTTCGG
>JALHET010000552.1 GCA_022839525.1 Lentisphaerota bacterium | reverse complement strand
TGCGCAACGCGCAACGCGCAACGCGCGCGAAACCGCGCCGGAACGCCGGGACACGTCACACGCTTTCCGCACCCCGGCCTCGCACAACAGGACATGGGTTTCGGCCACCTTCCAGAAAAGGGCGCGCGCCTCTCCGGAGGAACGCAGCAGATCCTCCAGCTCCGTCTTTTCGGATGCCGTCAAGGCGCCGTCGAACCAGGCGCCGATCAGCAAGGATGTGCGTGATTTCTCCATCCCCGACCTTTACCCCCCGTGCGCAAGCGCGCGTTCCACACAGCCGCGCAACAGCGCGCGCGACCGCGACAGCAGCACGGAAACCCCGTTCACGCTCAATCCGAGTTGTTCCGCAATCCCCGCGGGCTTCATCGACTCGTAATAACGCATCCTGACTATCCGGCGTGCCTGCGGCGCCAGCTTTTCCAGGCACTGTTCGAGCAGGAGGAGCCGCCGCTCCAACTCATCATCCGGTTCCGGGCGTTCCTCCACCAACTGGGCGACCACATCCTCGGAGAGCGGCAGAAAGGCCTTGTCCATGGCGTTCATGCTCTTCAGCACGCGGAACCGGGCGATGGTGAAAACCCATGCGCGGAAATTGGTGCCCTCCTGAAAATCGGCAGCCTTCGCCGTGACAGTCAGGAAAACATCCTGCAGGATATCATCGACCCGGGAGAAATCCGGCATCAGGGAGAGCACGAACGCACGGATCTGAACCATGTGCTGGACAAACAGTCCCTGCACACGCAGAACCGATCCCTGTCCCCCATCCTGATACCGCGTGTCATTTTTCATGCTGCTAATACTTTATACGGAATCGCCCCGTAATCTTAGTACTTTTTTTTCCGCCCGTTTGTTCGCGCCCCCTCTGGCACCCGATTTGCCGACGCCTCCGATGTTCGGAATCCGGCGTTTTTCCCCCGCTGTTTGCACTTGCAAGAAACCCGCGAACCCTTAAACTGGTTTTGACCTTTGAAAAACGGGTGCCATGCCTGAACATGCGTTACCACGAGGAACATGACATGCTTTTTCCCCTTTCCCGTTCCATCCTGTGCGCCGCCCTGTTGGCGGCGACAGCCTCCGCCCAAAACGGACCGGCCGTCACGGACGCCTGGACACTGGACGCCATCAACGCCAACGCCCGGCTCGTTGCCGACTGGATGACCCGCCACCCGAAAGGGCACAACCCGC
>JALHET010000105.1 GCA_022839525.1 Lentisphaerota bacterium | reverse complement strand
CGGAAAAAATTTCCGGTCACACGCCTTGCTCACCACGCCCGGCAGAGCAAGCCCTTCAGATACAACCCCTCGGGGAAGCACAGCCCTTCCGGATGATCCTCAGCCTGCTGCAGGCGGCTGAGCACCTGGATGTCGCGCTTGGCATCCACTGCCGCATCCGACACCACCTTGTGAAACAGCTCCGGCGTCATCAGACCCGAACACGAGAACGTCGACAGGATCCCGCCCGGCCGCAGCAGTTTGATGCCCAGCAGGTTAATGTCCTTGTACCCGCGCGCGGCTTTCATCAGGCTGCCTTTGGATTCCACAAATCTGGGCGGGTCCAGCACCACCAGATCGAACGAGCGGCCCGCATCCCGGAAGGTGCGCAACACTTCGAAGACATTGCCCTGGATGAAGGAAGATGCCTCGCCGTGGCAGGTGTTCAGCGCCGTATTGGCCTTGGCCAACTCCAACGCCGCCCCCGAAAGGTCCACATGCGCCACCGAGGCCGCGCCCGCGACCACCGCCGCAATGCCGAACCCGCCCGTATAAGAAAACGCATTGAGCACGTCGCCCCCGTTGGCGTGACGTTTAATCAGCTCCCGGTTGTCGCGCTGGTCGAGATAAAACCCCGTCTTGTGCCCCTCCCGCACATCCACCAGATACCGGCACCCGTTCTCGACGATCTCGATCCGCTCAGGCGGGGCCTCTCCCGCCAGCACGCCGGTGAACGGGGCCAACCCTTCGTGCCCGCGCACGTCCACGTCGGATCGCTCATAAATGCCGCGGCACGGGGAATAGGTCTGCAGCGCCGCGACGATCTCCTTCTTCCACCGCTCCGCACCCGCCGTGGTGAACTGGCAGCTCAGCCACTCGCCATACCGGTCCACAACCAGACCCGGCACGCCGTCCGCCTCGGCGTTCACCAGCCGGTAGGCGTCCGTCGCGCCCTCCGCTACGAAAAGCGCGCGCGCCCCGACCGCGTGCGCCACGCGGTCACGCACGAACGCCTCATCCACCGTCTGCCCGCTGTCGAACGTCCACATGCGCACGCGGATCTGCGAGGCGGGCGAAAAGGCGCCCACGCCCAACACTGCGCCGTCGGACGACCGCACGCGCACGGACTCGCCCGCGGCCGGCGTGCCGTCCACACGGGCGATCGCCCCGGAAAAAATCCACGGGTGCCGGCGCAACACTGAAAAATCGCGATGGGGATGGAGAGTGATGTCTGTCATGGGGTAACTCCTATCTGCTCAAAGGGTATCCGTTTAAACCACGGCGCGCGTGTCTTGAAGTCGGCGCTGTCCTGGATTTTGAACCCGTCCACATCCGGATCCGCGCTACCGGGAAGAGCCGACGAACACAGCTCGACACGTTTCTTGCCGTCCTCCGTCTGCGGAAAGGCCTCGGCATCGCGTTTGTTGACCGGCCCGACCGCAAGGTTGTTGCGGAAATCCAGACGCGGCAGCGACGTGGTCCTCACTGAACCGCCTGAATTTAGAAACAGGGGACAGTTGATTGCGACATTTTCGCAAAACAGGTTGTGCAAAGGCAACTTGGGATCATCCTCCATGATGTTGACCAGATGCGGATACCTGTCCTTCCAGGGCGCTTCCTGAAAGTTGAACGCCTGGAGTTTGGCCAGCAAGTCCCAGCCGTCCTTGATCCCCTCGCCCGGCCGCGCGCGTTTCAGGCCGCGGTCGTCCAGATGCAGCGCGGAGGTGCATTCGATGAACAGGTTGTTGCTGACCGTGTTGTAGCGCCCCCCGCCCACAAAGGCCGCCCAGCCCGCGCGGTAGAAGATATTGCCGCAGACCGTGTCGCCGCTGTCGCAGTCGTCCAGATAGACGCCCGTGACACTCACGTTTTCCTTGAGCGGCTCGTAGTTGGGATTCAGCCCCCGCGCCCTCTGCCAATCCACCCCGGGCTTGCCGAAATGGTGAAGGTAGTTGAACCGGATGATATTGCCCTGCGAGCCCCAGTCCCGGCCTGTGTACAGGCCGCCGCCGTCGCCGCTTTCCATCATCGCGGAGTGGACTTCGTTGTACTCGAAGAGATTCTCGTTGCCCCCATAGGTGACCGCGATGTAGGGGGCGTCGTGGATCAGGTTGTGCGCCACACGGATGCCCACGCCGCTGAAGCTCAGGCACTTTCCCTGCGTCCGCTGCAACCGCCCGCTGTGGTGCAGGCGGCAGTTCGTGACGAAATGGTTGCACGCGGTCAGCGACTTACGGTCGCCGGCAGACACGGACACGCACGTGCCGCCCACGCCGGACACCTCGCACCGGTTCAGACCGCACTTCTTACCCTGGTAGATGCCGATGCCGTCTGTCGTGATGTCCGACACGCGGAGGTTTTCCAGCACGACATTCTCGCACCCGCTGAGCGAGACCGCTTTCCCCGTGCTGTACTGAAACGTTAACCCCTCCAGTCTGACGTGGCTGGCGCCGGTGATTTGGAAGAGCGGCTTTTTCTGGACGGAAAGCACGACGTCGCTCACATCGCCGTTCACGGGATAGAAGTACAGCAGCAGGTTCTCGCGGTCCACGTACCATTCCCCGGGGCTGTCAAGTTCCTCCAGCAGGTTGAACACGTAATAACGGCGCTTGGCCGTGTGCCATTTGGAGGCGTTGCCGATGCCATAGGTGTGGATGGCTGCGGAGGTGATCTGCCGCTTCTCCTTGTCGATAGCCCCGATCCTGAGCGTCTCGTTAGCCCAGTCGTGGCACCAGAACCCGTTCATCCAAATCCCTTTCCCGACATCCCAGCGGGCAGGGGCGTCTCCGGCATATTCGAACGTGCCACCCTTATAGCCGAACTCCCATTCCCCGATCGCCTTGTCGACCGGCTTGACGCCGCGGTCGATCACCTTGGCGATCTCCGCCCAGCCCGCGTTCGGCCAGCGGGCGAGCCGCATCGCCCTGCCGCCGCTGAAGACTTCCATCTCATTCCAGCCGCTGAACGTGTCCGGCAGCGGCGCCAGCTCGGCCACGCCGACCGACTTCAAGTCGAACGCGACAACCCGGCCCCGCGCCCCCTCAGGCAAACGGGCCAGCACCGCCGCATCGGTCACCGTGCGGAATCCGCTTTCCGGAAGGGTATGGCCGCCGATGAACCGGGCACCGCACGTTGCGGCGCGGTAGACGACCGGAGCGTCGGCAGACAGGCCGCCGTCGTTCCCGTCCAACGCGAACGCGTTGACCGGCATGGCGAACGTGCCACTGAGTTCAACCGCAACGCCTTTCCCGGGAAAGACCTTGCCCTGTTTCATCCCGCGGATGGCCTCGCGCGCTTTCCCGATGGAAGCGAACGGTTTTCCGGCGCTGCCGTCCTGCCGGTCACTCCCGCCCTGCGCGTCAACATATAAAACCGTCTGCGCCTGACCCAACCCGGCCAGCAAGGAAAAAACGACCGCCACAAATAACACCGTACTCTGATAACGCATTTTACCCCCTCCCCCTTTCAACGCAGCTTACCCAAAACCGCCATAGCCAGGCTACGGAAAAGCTCTTCATCCCTCCAAGGCAGCTTGCAATAGAAGATGTCAAAATGGCGATACAGCTCGATCTCGTTAGGTTCGAGCGCCCTAAGCCCCAGCACGATGACCGGGAGGCGCTTGGTCCTGCTCTCCTCGCGCACGCGCAGCACGATGTCACGCACATCCATGTCGGAAACCCGAGAGTCCAAAACAAAAACGCACGGTTGCCTGGAGAAGCAGAACGCTAACGCCTCTTTCGCCGACTCCGCAAACGCCAAGCCATACCCCTGCTCCATGATCTTGTCTTTGAGAAAAGCGGATGTCTCGTCGTCCCGCGAATAGGCCACCACCAACGGTTTCGGCGCCAGCGGCAGGCTGACATAGACCGCCGTGCCGCACGCGGTGCCGGGCACGGGACTCGCGAACTCCATGCTGCCCCCATGAAGCTCCACAATTTCACGCGAGATCGAAAGGCCTAGCCCCGACCCGCTCACGTGGTCGCCCACCCGGAAATACCGCTGCGACACCCGAGGCAGCATGTCGGGGGGGATGCCCATCCCTGTGTCGCTCACCGTCAGCAGAGCCAGCTTCGGTTTCTCAGGATGCTGGGCCAGCGAGATGGAGATTTCCCCGTTCGCCGGCGTGAACTTGACCGCGTTGCCCACGACATTCAGCACGACGCGCTCGATCTTCTGCGCGTCACACCAGCAGAACAGCTCGCGTTCCCCGAAATCGAAACGCACGGCGATCCGTTTCGCGTCGGCCTGTACCTGCAGCGCTTCAGCCCCCTCGCGGATCACGATCCCCAGCGGCACGACCCTCTTCGTGAGCACGAGGGACTTGTTCTCCACTTGGCGCAAGTCGAGAATGTCGTTCACGGTCGCCAGCAGGCGGTGGCAGTCGGACTGCAGCCGCTCCAGATAGAGCAAAGCCTTCTCGGGCATGGGGCCGACCACGCCCCGCAACATATTGCTGACCGCGTAGATGATCGAGGTGAGGGGCGTGCGCAACTCGTGGGAAACGTTGGAGACAAACTCCATGCGCGCGCGGTCATGCGCCTGCAGCCGTTCAACCGCGTCCTCGAGCGCGCTCTGCGCCTGCTGGCGGACCGTGATGTCACGCACAAAGAAACAGAGCTGCCCCTGCGCGTCCAGGTCGACCTTGTTGACCGCGATTTCGGCCGCGAAGGATGTGCCGTCGGAGCGTTTGCACCGCGCTTCCACCAAGGTGTATTTCTTGCTGACCAGATTCTTGTTGATGGTCTCAATCAACGATTCCGTCGCCCCGGAAATCAGGCTCAGCACCTCCCGTCCAATGAGGGTTTGCGGAGCCACCAGGAAAAACTCGGCGGCGCGCTCGTTACACTCGAGGATTTCGCCGGTGCGCGTCGTGATGAGCACGGCATCGTAGACGCTCTCCAGCAGTTTATAGAACGGGGTGTCACGCTTCAGCAGCGTGCGGCTGCGCCAGGTGCGGTTCCGGATCCGCTGCGGAGGCGTTAAAGCCCCGTCGGCACGGGCATCCACCGTGGACGGCTCGATACCGATCCGCATGGTCTTGTCCAAACGCTTCCCCTCAGCCTTCATGCGCGCATCCCATGACCCGCAGAATCAAAAGGCGTCCCGTTTCCGGGACGCCTTCCGCTCATTCGCGTGACTTGTTTTTCGCCTCGTTCACGCGCAACTTGCGCCCAAAAACATCCTTGTCGTGGAGCGCCCGGATCGCAGCTTCCGCCTCCGGACGGTTCGGCATCTCAACAAAACCGAAACCCTTGGATTTGCGGTTGAACCTGTTCGAGATGATGCGGGCCGACTTGACCTCCCCATACTTCTCGAACTCTTTGCGCATCTGCGCTTCGCTCATGTCGTAACTCAAGTTGCCGACATAAATCTCCACGCACTCTCCATCTCCGCCCGCGTAGCAGCTTGAGCCGCCACCACACATCTTCGCCACAGCAAAACCGGCGATGAATCCAATCACACCCGCCCCGATACCTATCGCAGCCGGATTCGACATCAAACAACACTGTGTCAAAAGAACCTCCTTGGTTCACTCACCATTGATCATTCACACGACTCTGCCGGAGAGGTCGCACTGAGCCTTAAGTCACGCAACCGGTAGGTGCCAAGGCCTGCGGGGCGCCCCGCGCTTGCGCGCGGCGCAATTCCGCATCAGCGCGTTTCCAGAAAGCCCTCCAGCTTGCGCAGTCGTGTGGGGTGGCGCAGTTTGCGCAACGCCTTGGCCTCGATCTGGCGGATGCGCTCACGCGTCACATTGAACTGCTTACCGACCTCCTCCAGCGTGCGGGAATAACCGTCGGTTAACCCGAACCGGTAATCCAGCACCTGACGCTCGCGGTCGGTCAGGGTTGTCAGCACCTCCTGCAGACGCTCCTTCAGCATGCTGTAAGCCGTCATCTCTGAAGGGTTCTCTGCGGACTTGTCCTCGATAAAGTCACCGAAGTGCGCATCATCCCCATCCCCCACAGGGCTCTGCAGCGAAATCGGCTGCTGAGCCATACGGTAGACGGCGCGTACGCGCTCGACGGGAATGTCCATCTCCTCGGCGGCCTCCTCCGGCGTCGGTTCGCGTCCCAGTTCCTGCACAAGTTTCTTCTGAACGCGGAGCAACTTGTTGATCGTCTCGATCATGTGAACCGGGATACGGATGGTGCGGGCCTGGTCGGCGATCGCACGGGTCGCAGCCTGCCGGATCCACCAGGTGGCATACGTGCTGAACTTGTAGCCACGCCGATATTCAAACTTCTCCACGGCTTTCATCAACCCCGTGTTCCCCTCTTGAATCAGGTCGAGAAACGAAAGGCCGCGGTTCATGTACTTTTTAACGATACTGATCACCAGGCGCAGGTTCGCCTCGACCATCTCGGTTCTGGCTTTCTGGCCTGAGCGCAACACCTCTCGCAATTCCTCGAACTTGGCGAGGAATTCAGAGGAATCCATGCCAAACTCCTGCTCGATCGCCGTGATGCGCAGCATGCCCTCTTGCAGGGTCTGGTCACGTTTTTTGGTCTGCCGCTGCTTACTCAGCTTGGCCTGCTCGTTCAGCAGGTTCTTGTAAGGGCGGTAGATCTTTTCATCCGCCTCCGAACAAAGGCTTTCCAAAATCTTCTGCTTGAAATTCAAACTCTGGAACACGCCGACCAGCTCCTGCCGCGCCTTCTCCAACGCTTTGCGCATACGCTTGCGCTTGGCCTCATCCTTGCCGCACAGCTTCACCGCCGCGTAGGCCTTCAGGATTTTCGCCTGCACGTTCTGCAGGTTCTTCTTGATCTTGCCCGCGCCTTCCATATAGGCGTCACGGCTGTCCGCAAACTTGTC
>JALHET010000104.1 GCA_022839525.1 Lentisphaerota bacterium | reverse complement strand
TAGGCGTCCACCGTGCGTCCGCCAAAAGGCACGCGGACACGCTGCCCCGCGCGGATACGGGGCGCGAGCGCTTCGGGGACGGCATAGTCGAAAAGCCGGTCCGCCGAGATTTCTGTTGCCACACGCACGGTCATCGTCTTGCTCCGCCATCAATCAAGGCGATCTTCAAAAAAAAAGGAGCGGCGGCCCGCTCCTCCAAAATGGATATCCCCTCTATGTCGATTCGACCAATTCTCAAGGGATAAGGTACTTGATCCCTTCACTCCCGCCGAGTGTGGTGTCAAAGGACTGCCCCTGGTAAACCGTGAATTCATTCACATACCTTGAACTCAGGGTGAAAACCGCTCCGCCTTTACGAACCATCACAAAACCTTTGTTTGAAAAGGGTGTTTTCCGTTCGCCTTCTTCAATGTACCATTTATCAACCCGTGTTTTTGAAGGGTTGCTGATTTTCTTTTTAAGAATCGTTTCGTCTTCTTTAACATTTCGTGTCACCAAAATCGGAATGATATCCTCCATTTCATCCCGCACGTCAGCCGCTATCGTCCACATGTTGTTTGCTGATTTGAGTTCTCCCCCCGCATCAGGTTTTGCGGGAACCCCCGCACCGGACAATTTCGAGAAATCAATGCCGTTGACATACGGCGCCCACTCTGCTTTCCCGAAATTTTCACTGTCCATCAACTCTTCAAAATATTTTGAACTTGTCGAAAACGTCTGCTCAGAAATGTCCGCATCTGCACCACCACCCGTCACGCCATCGGGGAGTTTTGTTTTAGGCCACACATTTCCAAGACCCAGCGGCTCGCGCTCCGTGTTGGCGCCGGTGATGGCGACAAAGATATCGCGCCCACGCGTGCCGACAGACGTCATGTTGGCTTTCAGTACCGCATTACCGATAGCGGGGAAGAGTGCTGCGGAAAGAATACCCAAGATGCCGATTACGACGAGCAATTCAACGAGGGTAAAGCCTTGTTTTGTAGTAGTTGTCATTTTTTCTCCTTCACGCAGCCCGATCCTGGACCGCTTTTTTCATTTGTAAATCTATTGTGCCACTAGACAGGGGGGGAGGTCAAGTACAGGCATAAAAATAATTTCTCAAAAATCGTATCCGGATATCTTGCCCCGTGCCGCTTTTTTCTCCCCGTGCCGCCGTTTATCGTCAAGGATTTTCGCTTTCTGACGCCGCGAACGGCGGCGCTTCTGGCGGCGGATCCTTTCGGTCTCCTGCCGGCGCACGGACTCGGCCGCGTTCGCCTTTTCCAGGATTTTTTCGGCCAACTCCCGGCGCGCCATCCAGCGGTTCTGCTCGCGCGACCGACTCTCGCCATATTTGACCGTGACTCCGCTGGGCGCATGATAGAGCCGGACCGTTGAGGATGTCTTGTTGACCTTCTGGCCGCCCGGGCCTGAGCCCAGAATAAAGGACTCCTCCAAATCCTCTTCAAATACGCTGGCCAACGCCATGCGGGCTTTGATTTTATCGATGGTTCCCGGACTGATCATGTACGCATTCTACCACACCGGCACCGCAGGCGCATCCGCGATTCGGCCCCGGGGTCTAATCAGTCAATCACCAGGGGTGCGAGGTTTTCGCGTTTTCATCCGGTCTTTTGGGGTTGGAACCGGGTGGAAGGGGCAAACGCCAGCTTGCCCGGACGAGCTGGCCGATTACGGACAGACACCCTTTTTTTGTTTCCAGTTTCGGACATCTCCGCTATCCTATTGCCAAAAGAAAGGACGTGCTCATGCGTGTGCTCATTCCCCTCGCCGACGGTGTGGAAGAACTCGAAGCCGTCACGGTTATCGATGTCCTGCGCCGCGGCGGCATCGACGTCACATCCGCCGCACTTGGCGACGCCCTGCCGGTCAAAGGTTCGCGCGGCGTGACGCTGCTGGCCGATACGGTCTTGGACAGTCTAGATCTGGAATCGTTCGACGCGATCGTGCTCCCCGGAGGCGGCAAGGGCACCGAGAACCTGCTCGCCGACTCCCGTGTGACTGAGGCCGTGCAGACGTTTGATCAAGCGGGAAAATATGTCGCCGCGATTTGTGCCGCCCCGACCGTCCTGGCTGCCGCAGGCATCCTGAAGGAGGGGCGCAAGGCCACCTGTTACCCGTCTTGCGCCGAAGAACTCGGCTCCGCCTACGACAATGCGCCGGTCATCGCCGACGGTAACGTGATCACCAGCCAGGGCCCGGGCACCGCCATGCTTTTCGCCCTCGTGCTTGTGCAGCACTTGGCCGGTGAGGAGGCCGCGCGCCGCGTGGCCGACGGTTTGCTGACGCAGTTCTAAGGCTGTTAGCGGGTTAGACCGTCAGGCTGTTAGGGAGAAAGACACCCCTAACGGCCTAAACACCTAACCGCCTTGCTCCTCAGATTCTCCGGGGCGTGCGGATGCCGAGCAGGCCAAGCCCCTCGGCCAACACCTGCGCCACCATCGCGCACAACCGGATGCGGCTGTCGCGCACGGCCGGCTCGGCCTTCAATACCGGCGAGCGCTGGTAAAAACTGCTGTAAACCTGTGACAGGCCGAACAGGTAATCGGCCAGTACGCTGGGCTTGTACGCCTCGGCCGCACGCACCACCGTAGCCGGGAACTGCATCAGCCGCAAGGCCAGCTCCTTTTCGACCGGCTCGGCCAGCAGCAGCGGATTCTTGAGCGGGTCAACGCCCGGCGCCAGCGCCGCATACTTATCGACGAGGCTGCACACGCGCGCATAGGCGTATTGAAGGTATGGTCCGGAATTGCCTTCCAGGGCCAACGCCTTTTCCCAGGTGAAGACGATCAGCGTCTGCGGGTCATGGCTCAGGTCGGCGTACTTGATCGCCCCGATGCCGATCGCGGCGGCCAGTTCTTTCTGCTCCGCCTCGGGCATTCCGCTGTTGGAAGCCTTGACGATCTCCAAAGCCCGCCGCTCGGCCTCGTCCAGCAGCGTCTCGAGCTTGATCACGTTGCCTTGCCGCGTCGAGAAGGTTCCCTCGGGCAGGCGCATCAGGCCGAACCACACATGCTCCAGATGCGTCGTGTACCCCAGCTTGGCGCACACGGCGAAGAACTGCTTGAAGTGCAGTTGCTGCCGCTCGTCCGTCACATACACGATCCGGTCGGGCGCGAACTCCGCCGCGCGGCTGCGTACGGTGGCGATGTCGGTGGTGGCGTAGTTAAAGCCGCCGTCGCTCTTGCGCACGATGCACACCGGCATCCCCTCGGCTTCGAGTTTCACGACCAGCGCGCCTTCGCTTTCGACGGCCAGCCCTTTGTTCTGCAACACCTGCACGGTTTCGGCCAGCATGTCGTTGTAGAAGCTCTCGCCGCGGCAGAGGTCGAACCCGACATCCAGGCGTTTGTAGACGCGGTTGAACTCGTCGAGGCTGATGGCGATGAAACGCTCCCAAACCGAGCGGTTTTCCGGGTCTCCCTGTTGCAGTTTCACCAGTTCCGCTTTACAGGCGTCGAGCCACGACGGATCCTCTTTGGAGCGGTTGTAACTCTGCACGTAGACCCGTTCCAGCAACTCGACCGTGAGGGCCGCGCGTTCCTCGTCCGTCAGGAAGGTGCGGTAACCTTGGATCAGGAGGCCGAACTGCGTGCCCCAATCGCCCAGATGGTTGTCTGAGATCACACGGAATCCGAGTGCACGGTACATGCGGTCGAGCGCGTTGCCGATCACGGTGGAACGGATGTGGCCGATGTGCATGGGCTTGGCCACGTTGGGGCTGGAGTAATCGAGGATGACCGTCTTGCCCTGCCCGGTGTCCGGGATGCCGAAGCGCGGTGCGGCGGAAAGCGCGGCTACCTGTTCCGCAAGCCATGCCGGACTCACGGTGAGGTTGATGAAACCCGGCCCCGCGACCCCGGCCTTGGTGAGCATCGGCGGCAACGGCAAGGCCTTGACGGTTGCCTCCGCGATCGCCCGCGGGGACTGGCGCAAGGTTTTGGCGGCCTGCATGGCGTCGTTGCACTGGAAATCGCCGAAACGCATGTCCGTCGCGGGCTGCACGCGGATCGCGGACCAGTCCTGCCCTGTCCCGAACGCCGTCCGGAACGCTTGCCGCACCCACTGCGCCAACACCTCTTCGCACTTGTTCACCGTCTCGTTCATGGGATCGCCTTTGCCTCTTTTGTTAAAAGGGAGAAGCATACTGATACCCGTGCGGCGCGTCACGCTGAAAACAGCTACAAAGGTAATGGGTTAGTGACAGGGGTATGCGAGGATCATGCGTTCGACTCGCATGCCTCCCTGTCACCAACCGATTACCTACAAAGCGAAAAGACCGTCCGCGACCATGGCTTCTACGGCGCGGCCCGAGGCGTTGCCGCTGCCGAGCAAGGCGTTGGTCGCGTCCAGTTCCGCGACGGCCTGGGCACGGGCCGTGGGCTCCGCGAGATACCTGTGAAGCTGGTCGGCCAGACGTTCCGGCGTGAAGTCGTGCTGGAGCAGTTCCGGCATCACCTCTTTACCCGCGATGATGTTGGCCAGCCCCAAGTGGTTGACGCCTTTAATGACGAACCGGGCGATCAGGTAGGTGAAGGGACTGGCCGTGTACACGAGAACGGTGGGGCAGCGCATGAGGCAGGCCTCCAGCGTGGCGGTTCCCGAAGCCACGGCGGCGGCATGCGCCTGCAGCATCACCTGCCGCGCCTGCCCGTCGACAAAAGACAGCCGCTGCGGCCTGACCGGTGCCGCGGCCGCGACAGCCTCTCCCAGCGCGCGCATGTTCCGGCCCGGCGCAGGGATCATGAACGAGCAGTCGCCGCCGAGCCGCTGTTCGAGCAGCGCGGCGGCGGCGAGGAGGCGCGGCAAGATGCGCGTGATCTCGCTGGTGCGGCTGCCGGGTAGCAGCGCGATGCGGTGGCGGCCCTGCCACGGCAGTGCGGCGGACGGCTCGGCGCGGGTTTCGGCGGCGCGGTCCACCAGCGGGTGGCCTGTGAAGCGAGCCTTGAGGGGCGTGTCTTTGAACAAGGCGGGCTCGAAGGGAAGAATGCAAAGCAGCAGATCGAGCATCTTTGCGATCTTCGGGATGCGGCTGCGGTGCCAGGCCCAGACCTGCGGGCAGATGTAGTGGGCGGTTTTGAAGCCGCGGTCGTGCGCGAATTTCGCGAGCCGCAGGTTCATACCCGGATAATCGACCGTCAGCACCAGATCCGGCTTCCAGTCGAGGATCTCGCGCTTCATGCGCCGGCGCATGCCGAGCAGGAACGGCAGGTTGAGGAGAACCGGCGTGATGCCGATGATCGCGGTGCGGTCCGTGTGGTAGAGCAGCTCCGCGCCCTCGGCCCGCATGGCGTCGCCGCCGAAGCCGCGGAACACGGTGGGGCGTGGCAGCCGTTCGCGCAGCGCGCGCATCAGCGCGGCGGCGTGCATGTCGCCGCTGACTTCGCCGGCGCAGATCAGGATGCGGAGGGGAGTATCACTCATGATAGGCGTTTTCAAACTCAAGGTCTGAGGGGTGCGGCGGGGAGGCCGGAGTCGAGGCCGACGATGGCGAGGTTCAATGCGTTGGCTGCGGCGATGACCTTCTGGCGTTCGAGCAACACCAGCCGTCCGGCTTGGTAGGCCAAGGCCGAGACGCCCGCCTTGCGCAGAACAGAGATGGTTTTTTCGCCGAGAACCGGGATGTCGAAGCGCATGTCGTGGCCTTCCTTCGCGACCTTGACGACAACCACGCCCTTACCGCCGAGTTTGCCGCCGCGCCGGATGGCCTTGTCGGTGCCCTCGAACGCTTCGACGGCCAGGATCATACCGTCTTTCACCACAAGGGTCTGTCCGATATCCAGTCCGCCGATGTCGCAGGCCACCCGATGCCCGAAAGCGATGTCGCGGCTTTCCCGTTCGTCGGGGGCCCGCCGGGTCAGCACGCCTGCCCCGGGGATGTGGTCATCCATATAACACGAGGCGGGAAGTATGCGGATACCACGCTGCTCCAGCTCGACCGCGATCCTGCCGAAAATCGTGTGGGCGTTTTTGACGGTCAGTTCATTCAGCCACGAACGGGCCAGGTCGTCAAACCGTGTGCGGAAAAGGGCGATGGGCGTGATGCCGCCTGCCAGAACGCCGTGCGAGAAGCCCTGTTTCGCCGCCCAGTTGAAGATGGCGCGCACTTCGCCGATGCCGAACCAGACGGTCTCGTCGGCCAGCGCGGCGGTCGCCCGGGTGGTTGAGCCGCGCAAGCCCAGCACGGTGATGTGCCGCACGCCTGCCGCGCGGGCGCCCGTCACCATGCAGGTGGGATACGTGCCGTTGCCCGCCATGATCAGGAGTTTGTCCACCGCGTTTTGTACCATAACCATGAGCCGGATTATACCGGAAGCCGGAAGGGCACGGCAAGACGCAATCCCGCCCGTTGAATTCGGGCTACCTGAAACGGAGCCTGTGTGCTATGATTCACCCTGATGATTTCGAGTGTCTGCGGCAGAGCCGCATCAAACGGAGAGGGTATGACTGAAAAAAAGTTGTTCGCAGTGGATTTGGGCGCGTCGGGCGGCAAGTGTTTCATCGGGTTTTTCGGGGATGGCTCTTTCCGGATGGAGGAGGTTCACCGCTTTGCGCATGAGGGGGTCTCTTATTTCCTGCCGGACCGCACGGGCGAAGTGACGGAGCGCACGTTTTGGGACGACACCTACATCTACCAGAACATCGTCAAAGGACTGCAGGCCGCGCGCCGCCAATACGGTGCGGTGCTGGACGGCATCGGCATCGACACCTGGGGCGCGGACGGCCATTTCCTGACACAGGACGGGGATGTGCTGGGCAAAGTTTACTGCTACCGCGACCACCGCCTCGACACCATGTGCGACGAGGTCAA
>JALHET010000551.1 GCA_022839525.1 Lentisphaerota bacterium | reverse complement strand
TTCTTCTTGCAACCTTGACTCTTGCGTTGAGGGTGAAGGACCCGTCGCCATCTCGGCAACAGTTCGGAGAGAAATACCTGGCTACGCCGCGAATCCAGGGTTCTTCTTGTTTTCTTTCCCGTCAGGTACCTTGTGGGAAGTCAACCAGGCGGATCGTCGTCGGGTTTCCCTGAGGTGCTTTCTGTCCAGGCGAGCAACAGCGCCTGCGCGAGAAGCTTCGCGTCGGGTTCGGGGCGGACGAGACTTCGGAGGCGGATCTCGTCTCGGCCGCGTCTGCCGCGCGTCGGCCCGCGCCGCGGGGACACGGGAGGCGCCGTTCGCCTGTCGTGATCGACGGCTTCCTGCGCGTTGAGGAACTCCTGGAAGGCGACGCTCGCTCGCCTCGGCAGGTCTCGATCGCGTGTGACGATTCGGCGGCGGTGTTCGGCCACGGCGCTCCTGCGCAGCGGCTTCGATGGGAGATAGAACGCGTGGAGTAGCCACTGCTTCGTCGGGGTCAGACGGGATAGCGCGGGCCCTCCTGTCGCCCAGTCGGAGCACAGAAGCAGGCGTCTTTCCCAGTAGGTGTCGTCATCGAGGTGTGGCATGTCGCACCGGTTCGCGTCTCGACGTCGGTGGTCGCTTCTATGCTCGTCCGTATGAGGGTCGGCGTCTACATCGACGGGTACAACCTGTACTACGGTGCGCGCGGGCTCTGCGGGCGGTCGACGTCGGGATGGCGCTGGCTGGATCTGCGAGGCATGGTCGAGAGTGTGATCGCTACCCGTTCGCACTGGGGAGAGGTGACGATCGAGAACGTCACCTACTGCACGGCCCGGATCAGCGGCGCGAGCAACCCCGAGGGGCAGCGGGAGCAGGACGTGTACCTGCGGGCTCTGGCGCACACGGGCTCGGCGACGAGGATCAGCTTCGGAACGTACGTCGCGCGCGTGTCGACGGCGCCGCTGGCCGTCAAAGGACGCAACAGCAAACCTGTTCTCGTCGAACCGGACTGGCCGATCATGATCCAGGACCACAGCGGCCAGGACGTCCCGGGCGCGACGTTCATGGCCTCCGTCGCCCGGCGCGAGGAGAAGGGCAGCGACGTGAACGTCGCCTCCCATCTGCTGATCGACGTGCTCACCCGTAGGGTGGATGCGGCCGTCGTCATCAGCAATGACAGCGACCTCGCCTACCCGATCGGCGTCGAAC
>JALHET010000550.1 GCA_022839525.1 Lentisphaerota bacterium | reverse complement strand
TTCGCGCACCGGCTGGGAAGGCGTTGCGGCAGTCCGGACCGGACAGGTGTTCTACATAGACAATAATGCGAGCTCGCAGCCTGCGCACACCGTTGTAAAAGCGCTTGAGCAGATGGCCAAAGCCGCTTACCCCGAACTGTTTTAGGCAGGCGATCAGATGAGTCACCCCGACGCCCAAGCCCAAGCCCAAACCCAAACACAAGACCAAACCCAGCCCCAGAGTCCACAGCATTCGGTACAACCGCCGGTTGCCGCCATCACATTCTGGATGCCTGCACTGATACTTTCGTTCCTGACAATCGGACTCGCGACCGGAGCGGGCTCCGTTTTTATAGCGCCTGCAGACTGTGTTTCCATCCTGTTGCACAAAACCCTGGGAACGGAGCTCGCAGACGGAATCAAGGTGTCGGCAGTCGGCATTGTGTGGAACCTCCGCTTCCCGCGCGTTCTTTTCGCCTTCCTCGCCGGGGGCGCCCTTTCGGTGAGCGGCGCTGTCATGCAGTCAATCCTGAAAAATCCGCTTGCCTCGTCGTTCACCCTCGGCATATCCTCGGGTGCGACCCTCGGCGCCGCCCTGGTCATACTCGGCGCCGCCTATATCCCGGTTGCAGCTTCGCTCACCGTGCCGGCTGCCGGCTTTATCTTTAGCGCACTTACCTTTTTCGCCGTCATGGCTCTTTCCCGCGCGGTAGACCCGGAACTGGACAACGGAACCATCATCCTGACCGGCATGGTGGTCTCGCTGTTCATCAGCGCAGCGCTCACCCTCCTTTCTGCCTTTTCCGGCCAGGAAATGAACCGTCTTCTTCTCTGGCAAATGGGGAGCTTCGCCCTCAAGGGCTGGCCGCCGGTTTACGTTCTTTTGCCCGTCGCAATCGGAGGCACCGCACTCGTTTCGGCTTTTGCCGGAGAAATGGACATTTTGACTTTTGGCGACGAAGACGCCCAGGCGCTCGGCGTTAACGTCAAACGAACCAAACGCATACTGATTGCCCTCTCGTCGCTTCTGACCGGTTGCGCCGTAGCCTGGGCCGGAGTGATCGGCTTTCTCGATCTGGCAGTGCCCCATGCCGTGCGAAGAGTTGTCGGACCCGGACACCGCGCCCTGATTCCCCTTTCGTTTTTTACCGGTGGAATTGTGATGACTCTTGCAGACCTTGCCGCCCGGACATTGATTCCACCCCTGGACCTCCC
>JALHET010000103.1 GCA_022839525.1 Lentisphaerota bacterium | reverse complement strand
GAAATGCAGGCGACCTCCCTTTGCTTGAGAAATATGCGGAGCTTCCTTCCAAGCTGGATTTTGCAAAGAATGCGGGGCTAGAAAGTCTGCGAGTTCTGAAAGCGCGCGCCTCGGGCACAAACGTGCTGAGTTTCTTGCAAGCTCGGTACTATTGCTGGTCGACCAACGAGCCGCCTTTCCTCCCATCCGTGGCGAACACCGGCCCGCAGGCCGTCTATGTCTACGGCCTGCTGAAACAGGCCCTCGCCAAATACGGCGACGCGACCAACCTCCCGCCCGAACTGGTGACGATGGTCGTCTCGTTCGATGCGGACGGAAAGCCCGTCTGCAGCGTCGACCCCGCCGCATACGGGCTTGTCATGCCGGACTTCCCTCCACCCCCGCCCGCCTTCACCAATGAACCCGCCCTGACCGAGCCACAAGCGCCCGCCAACAACGCGCCAGAAAAAAACGCTGCTCCACATGTCGCGGAAACGCCCGCCGCTCCACCATCGCAGAAACGTTCTGTTGCCCCGTTCGCTGTCGGTGTCTGCGCGGGCATCTTCGCCGCCCTTCTCCTGTGGCGTGGTCTCCGTAAGAGGAAGCCGTGAACATCAAGAGCGAGCGGCTCGGTGCGGGTCGCCTCACACATGCCTTTACTTGGGGCAACTGGGGACAGATCTTCTGTGTGCTCCGGGCGAAAACGGGAGATAAACGGAGCGCCGAAGCGGCTTGTTCGGGGAACGGACCCTACCGGAAGGAGAAGAACACTCAACGTCCACCGCCCAACGTTCAAGGTGTGGCAGGTAGGCAGGAGGAGTCGCCAAAACCTGCAACCAGAAACCTGTAACCTGTAACCAGAAACCTGCAACCAGCCTACCCCCCAACCCGTGGTTGCGGAAGCGGGAGGGCAAACAGTATGATAAGGGGCACATGAAGGTGCGGGCGTACAACCGATGAGCGATCAAGACATTCGTTTCTTTTTCCTGCTGTTCGCTTTTTTTGCGACGTGCTTCGGGGCTTGTGTGGGCAGTTTCCTGAACGTCTGCATTTACCGTATCCCGCGCGACGAATCCGTGGTCACGCCACGCTCGCATTGCCCGCACTGTAACGCGCCGATCCCCTGGCACCTGAATATCCCTGTTCTCAGTTGGTTTTGCCTGCGCGGCAAGTGCGCCTCGTGCAAAGGCCCCATTTCCTTCCGTTACACGCTGGTGGAACTGCTCACCGCCCTGCTCTTCCTGACGGTTTTCATGAAGTGGGCCGCCCCGGAGGCTCTGCACATGTTGCCCATCCCCCACCCTCTGATCGTCCCGGTCTATTGGCTTTTCCTCGCAGGGCTGGTGCTGGGCACGTTTGTGGACTTCGAGCATTTCATCATCCCGGACTCTGTGACCGTCGGCGGCATGGTGGCGGGGCCGGTGCTCAGCGCACTCGTGCCCATGCTCCATGCGCAAGAGGTCTGGTGGCGGGGGCTGCTCTCTTCGTGCATCGGCATGGCCGCGGGATTCGGCCTGCTTTATGCAGTCGCGTGGATCGGCGAGAAGGCGTTTAAAAAAGAGGCGATGGGGTTCGGCGACGTCAAACTCATGGGCGCGATCGGCGCGTTTCTCGGCTGGGAAGCGGTGCTCTTCACGGTTTTTGTTTCCTCGCTGCTCGGCAGCGTGTGCGGCTTGCTGATGATCGCCTTTGGCGGTGTGAAGCTGCAGAGCCGCATCCCGTTCGGCCCCTATCTTTCGGCCGCCGCACTCATCTGGGTTTTTTGGGGCCCCGCCCTTTTCGACGCTTACGTCCGGCTGATGCGGGGTTAAATTCCGGGGGCCCTTACTCTTCTCCCCGCCTAGACATGGAGACCGACGTGACCGCTCTTACGCAACACGCTTTTTTCCTGACGTCAGGCGGACGCCCACTGTCCGCCACATTGTTCGCGCCCGGCAAGGTCTGCGGTGCGGCGCTGTTCGTCCCGCCTTTCTGCGAAGAACGCAAAGGCACCCTGCCTGTCTTTGTCCAAACCGCCCGCGTGCTGGCCGAGAGTCAGGTCGCCACACTGATGTTCGATTTCGCGGGGTGCGGCGATTCCGCCGGCGACTTCGAGGCCATGCCTCCGGAAACCTTCGAGGCGGATTGCAAGGCGGCCTGGGGATGGCTCAAACAGGTTTTCCCCTCCGTCCCCTGTGCCGCGCTCGGGGTGCGAACCGGGGCGTTGCTCGCCGCACGGCTGGCTGCGCGGCATCCCGACACGGCCGCACTGGCCGCGTGGTCACCCGTAACCGGTGACGATTTTATCCGCCAGCTTCTGCAGCGCCGCATGGTGAACGACATGGTCGCTTACGGAAAAGCGAGGGAGAGCCGCGCCACACTGGAAGACACATTGCGCTTGAGTGAATCATCCATCGATCTCGACGGGTACCTTGTCACCGGACGTTTCTGTGCCTGGCTGCGGTCGCTGACGCCGTTGCCCATTCGCGCGCCTGCGCTCGTGTTCTCAGGCGGCCATGACGGGAAGACCTGTGCCGCCTTTGCCGCGTTGTCGCACCACGCGCAATGCCCGGACACACGTTACCCGCCTTTCTGGAATACGGTCGGTCACGTTGATCTTGCCGGGCTCACGCGGGAAACGGCGGCGTGGCTTGCGGCGCAACTGTCGCAGGGGCGTGGGGCGTCTGACGCGCGCGCGACCTCCCTGCCGGCGCCGTGCGTTTCCTGCGCCGGGGCAGAGTTGCTGACGCTCCCCGGCACGGTAGCGGTACGCGCGATTCTCGACACGCCCTCTGCCCCGCCGCATGCGGGAGCCCTTTTCCTTCACGGCTGGTCAGGGGACCGTACCGGACCGCATCGGCTGTTCACACGTTTTGCCCGCCTGCTCGCCCAGCGCGGATTTCTCTGCCTGCGCCCGGACTTCACCGGGCGCGGCCTCAGCGACGGCGAAGCGTCTGACGCCTCGATCAGCGGGATGGCGGAAAACGCGCAAGCGGCCTTGGACGCTTTGCGCGAACGTCTCCCGCCCGGAGCCCCTGTCGTCGTGATCGCCATCTGTTCGGGGTGCAAGGTTGCCGTGACACTCGCCGCCGGTACCCCCAACCTCTCCCGTCTCCTGCTCTGGTCCCCCGAATCCATGGGTTCCCTGCGCAGCGCCGCTACCGGCTCAAGGAAAACATGGAGCGCGCTCGCCACCTATACGCGCAAACTTTTGCGTCCCGAGACGTGGAGGAAACTGCTAAGCGGGAATGTGCGGGCCGGCCTTGTGGCAAAAGCGCTGGTGAAACACGAGACCCGCAGCGCGGAGGAGGCGATACAAGAAGACGGCACTCTTGAAAAGTTCCGCACGTTCCGCAACCCCGTCCTGCTTGTCTTCGGCGGCTCCGACCCCGATGCGGCCGGCTCAAGCCGCGCTTACGCCCGTTACTGCTGCACCTTCGGTATCCCTTATGACACGCACACAATTCCCCATGCGGGGCACAGCTACTACAACGAGGCCTGGACGGACGAACTCTTTGACATCAGTCTCCGGTTCCTGTCCTGCCCCTGATTCTCATTGCCCCGGCCTGTGCGAAAATGGTATATACATGAGCCAATCATGTGTTTGATGCTTGTCGTAAACAATGCACGCATGTTCCGTCCAGTCAGAGAACATCTGTGCGGTTAAAAAAGGTTTGTCATGCAAGACTTCGAGAAGCTAGGTGCTTTTTATCTAGGCAAAGTGTTCGACCCGCTTACCGCCACAGCACATGAAAATATTTTGCTGTACGACGCCAAAGACCTCACAACCCACGCCCTGATGGTCGGCATGACCGGTAGCGGCAAGACGGGGCTCGCGACCGCCTTGATCGAAGAGGCCGCCATCGACGGCATTCCCGCCATTCTGATCGACCCGAAAGGTGACCTCGGCAACCTTCTGTTGCAGTTTCCGGACCTTCGCCCGGAAGACTTCCGGCCCTGGGTGGACGAAGCCGAAGCCGCGCGCAAGGGCATGACTCCTGAAGCGTTCTCCGTAAAAACGGCTGAGACCTGGCAAAAAGGGCTCGCCCAATGGGGACAGGGCGGCGAACGGATACGGCGCCTGAAGCAGGCTGCTGAAATCGCGGTTTACACGCCGGGGAACACCGCCGGACGCCCCCTGCAAATTCTCCGGTCTTTCGATGCGCCTCCGCCTGCGCTCGCGCAGGATGCATCCGCGTTGCGCGACCGCATCCTCTCCGCCGTCTCCGGCCTGCTCGGGTTGTTGGGGCTTGACGCCGACCCCGTGCAGAGCCGCGACCACATCCTGCTCTCAAACATCCTCGGCCACGCCTGGCGCGAAGGCCGCAGCCTCGACATTGCCGCACTTATCCATGACATCCAGAAACCGCCGTTCGACAAGGTCGGCGTTTTTGATCTCGAATCTTTTTACCCGGCAAAAGAACGTTTCGGCCTCGCCATGAGTCTCAACAACGTCATCGCCTCTCCCGGGTTCGCGGCCTGGATGGAGGGCGAGCCGATCAACGTGCAGCGCCTGCTTTACACGCCAGCCGGGAAACCGCGCGTTTCCATCCTTTATCTGGCTCACCTCTCGGATGCCGAGCGCATGTTTTTTGTGACGATCATGCTCAACGAGGTTCTCGCTTGGATGCGCACCCAGTCGGGCACGGGAAGTCTGAGGGCGCTACTCTATATGGATGAGATTTTCGGTTACTTCCCGCCGACGGCAAACCCGCCCTCTAAGTTACCCATGCTGACGCTGCTCAAACAGGCACGTGCCTTTGGACTCGGCGTGGTTCTCTCCACCCAAAACCCAGCGGATCTCGATTACAAGGGACTCGCCAACTGCGGCACGTGGTTCATCGGCCGGCTCCAGACAGAACGCGACAAGCTCCGCGTCATCGAAGGGCTGGAAGGCGCGGCCGCCAGCACGGGCGCGGGCTTCGACCGGGCGCAGACCGAAGAATTGCTCGCGGGTCTCAGCAACCGCGTCTTCCTCATGCGCAACGTCCATCTGGATACACCCGTCCTGTTCCAGACGCGCTGGACCATGAGCTATCTGCGCGGCCCGATGACCCTGCCGCAACTCGCGGCATTCACATGTGTCGCGGACTCCCCGAACGCGCCAGCCGATCCCGTAGATCGCGAACCGCATCGCACCACGGACTCTCCGTGCACGTCCTCCGCCCAGCCCGTCCTCCCTCCAGACGTGCCCGTCTTTTATCAGCGCCCCAAGAACCCGGCCAGCGCCATCACGTACAAACCCCGCGTGGTCGGCATCAGCAAACTGCACTTCGTTGAGGCGAAATCGGCGCTCGACACATGGTTGAGCTGTGTGCATCTCGCCCCGTTCTCAGAGGACGGACGCGAAGCGGCATGGGAGGAGGCCGTTGCGCAGCGTGGTAACACCGCCTCCGAACAACTTGACCGCCAACCGCTCCCCGCCGCTTCGTTTGAGAAATTGCCCGCCAGCGCGTCAAACCCAAAGAGTTACGCGGCATGGGCCCGATCGCTGGAAGCCTCACTCTACCAAACTGTTACTCTCGACCTTCTGACTTATCCCGAACTAAAGTTAACGGCGCAACCGGAGGAGAGTCAGGGCGACTTCCGTGTCCGCGTGTCGCAACTCTTGCGCGAGCGCCGCGATTCCGAAATCGCCTCGCTAAAAGCCAAATACGCGCCTAAGCTGCAGACGCTCACCGACCAACTCCGCCGCGCGACTGAACGCGTGGAACGCGAAAAAGCGCAGGCGGGACAGCAGAAGATCAACACCGTGCTTTCCGTTGGCGCGACCCTGCTCGGCGCTTTCCTCGGACGCGGTGCCGCGCGCGTCGGAACTGTCGGACGAGCCGCCACTGCCATGAAAAGCGCGAGCAAGATCGGGAAAGAGTCTGCCGATGTCACCCGCGCCTCAGAAAGCGTGGAGGTGGTGCAGGAGCGTCTGAACGCGCTTCAAGCCCAGTTCGATCAAGAAGCCGCCGCCCTGCGTGAAAGCGTTGCCCCGGACTCGCTCAACATCCAGAAGCGCCCGATCCGTCCCCGCAAATCAGATATCTCTATCGGTGCCGTTGGACTCTGTTGGACGCCATGGCGCAAGACGGCGGACGGCACGTTGGAGCCCGCGTAAACCGAAGGGCAACCACGCATATCGGGAAGAAGAATTGACAATGTCTGAGACCAGCCACCCGCGATTACCTAAGAATTATCTGACCGGATTGATTCTTTCGTGTGCTTTCATGCTCGCGGCCGGGGTCTGGCAGATGAACCGCATCACCAGCTTGGCCGACCGGTACGAGCGCGAAAAACTCCTGATGACGGCCACCTCGCTGACGCAGACAATCACCCCGGAAGTGATCACCGCGCTCTCGTTCTCAGAGGCGGACCGTCAGAACCCGCTCTTCCAAAGGCTGAGCCGTCAATGTGCCGCCGCCGCCGAACACCTGGGTCTTGCCGGCGTGTTCACGGTCATACGGCGCGATGGACAGTTCGTTTTCGGCCCCGGAAATTTCAATCAGGTTGAGGGGCTCCGGCAATATCCCGTGTCCGGAACCCCTTATGGTAAGCCGCCTCCCCAGATAGCCGACGCTTTTGCGACTTGCCAGCCGCAGGTGACGCCGTTTTACACCGACGGGTACGGCACGTTTATTTCGGTGTTTGTGCCGATCGTTGAGCCACGGACAGGCGAAGCCGTGCTGGCGGTCGGCGTCGACCTGAATGTCAAACAGTGGCAACGGCTCATTCGGTACGCCCGCAACGCATCCCTGTTCTTTACCCTTCTTGTCCTGCTCCAACTCGTGACCGGATTTTCCGCAATCGCCCGGCGCACCCGCCTCCCCGAACCCTCCCGCTGGCGCCTGCGGTATGCCGAAGCCTTCCTGTGCGCCACAGTCATGCTCACGCTAACCGTCGCAACAGCCTGGCGCGTCCGGTTTGCCGAAGTCCTCGCACGCGAAAACTCGTTCGCCGCGTTTGCCCAGCAACAGGCATCCTCAATCACACGGGAGCTGTGCGGCATCCAAAGCCGCCTCCTCAGCCTGAGCCGGATGTTCACAGCCAGCGAAAACGTCAACTGCGGAGAGTTCGCCTCCTATGCCGCACGCTTCACCTCGGACTATGCCATTCAAGCCGCACTCTGGTCGCCTGCCGTCGCCTCCAACGCGGTCCGCCGTTTCGAAGCCGAGGCCCGCGCCGCCGGACTTTCCGGTTACCACATCTGGCAAACCCGCGGGCAGGAGGAGCGCGTCCCCGCCGCCGACCGGCCTGTTTTCTACCCGGTGCGTTATAGCGAGCCGCAGGATCGGCATGGACAGATATTGGGGTTCGACCTCGGCTCAGAAGCAGTCCGGGGCGCAGCCTTACACGAGGCGCTTCAGACCGGCCTGATGACCGCGACCGGACCTGTGAAAATGTTCTCCCTCACCAACAGCCCGTCCGGGTTTTTAGCGTTTCACGCAGCCTCCTCCCAAACCCAAACCGGAGTGGTTGCCATCGCGGTCTGCGCAGACTCCCTCGTAAACATACCCATCTACCAGGTGCTCCCCAGCCAAGACCTCACTGCAGACCTCTTCCAATTGACGGACAGGCAAGCACCCCTTTTTCTCGCCACCTCCGCCCACTCACATCCAACCGACCCACCCCGCTGGACCGCACATGATGCCGGTCTCCATTTCAAAGCCCCGATCTTCGCCTTTGGAAAAACGTACGCCGCAATCACCCGCGCCTCCCCGGCCTGGCTGTCCGCCCACCCCCTGCGCGACAGCACGACCATTGCCATTGCAGGCCTGNNNATTGCAGGCCTGCTCCTCTCTACCCTGCTGACCGCATTTGTCGTGTTCCTCAGTAATCACCGGATCGCGCTCGAACGGGAGGTTAGCAACCGTATCGCGGAACTGAAGGTCGCCCGCGACAACTTGCAAAACATCCTGAACGCGGCGCCCGTGGCGATGATGGTTGTCGACCGCGACACCCGTATACTCACTGCCAACGGGCGGGCCGAAGATCTCTTCCACTCTCATGCGTGCGACTGCGTGAACAGGGGATGCGGCGTCTTTCTGAACTGCGCCCATCGCCACGAGGATCCGCGCGGCTGCGGTCACAGCCGTGATTGCGCCAACTGTCCCTTGCGCCGCGCGATTTACAAAGTGGCCGACGGCGGAGCGAACGTGTATGACTGCCATATGGAAGCCCATGTCGAGCGCGCGGGAAAAACGAAAACATTCCATTTGCGGTTCAGTGTCGCCCCCGTGCTCATCGACAACCGCCAGCAGATCATCGTGGCGATACATGACATCACGTCCTGGTACCGCGCAGAGCAACTGTATCAGACGCTTTTCAGTGAAATGCACTATGGCTTCGCCCTATACGAAGTGGTTATCGGCGGGCAACAACACCCCATCGATTTCGCGTGCCGGGCAGCCAATCCGGCCTGCGAACGCATCACCGGCATACCGGTCAGGATTTTGCAGGGGAAAACCGTCCTTAAAACCTTTCCCGATTTCCCTCCTGACTGTATCGCCGCCTACACTAAAGTCGTCCAAACGGGGGAGGCGAACCACTTTTCCTTTTTCCTCCCAAGCCTCGGGAAACACTTGGAAGGCACACTTTTCCGTCCGGCGCCTGGCCAAGTCGCCAGTATCTTCGACGACGTCACCGAGCGCAAACGCATGGAGAAGCAGGCGCAATCAGCAGCGGAAGAGACATGCCGTCTGCTCAACGAGACCCGGGCGGCACAGCATGACCTCATGCTCGCCGTGGAGGAACAAAAATGTGCACACGAGGCACTCATCCACGAGCGGAACCTGCTTTATGCGCTGATGGACAACCTGCCGGACCGGATCTATTTTAAGGACACGGAATCCCGGTTCCAGAAAATCAGCAAAGCGTTCGCCGTCTCGCTGGGGCTCGCTTCCCCAAAAGACGCGGTCGGCAAGACCGATGCCGATTTCAAGCCAGCCATTGAAGCTGAACGCATCCGGGCCACGGAACAGGCGATCATCAAAACCGGCCGGCCCCTCCTTGCGCAAGTTGAGCAGAAACAGGCTGCCGACGGGAGAACCCAATGGGTCTCCGCATCCAAAGCGCCCATCAAGGACAAAACGGGACGCGTCGTCGGCATCGTCGGGATCTCCCGCGACATCACCCACGAGATTGAATTGCAGCAGCAGCTTCAGCAGGCGGCAAAGATGGATGCCATCGGGCGACTCGCCGGCGGCGTGGCGCACGATTTCAACAATCTGCTGCAAGCTATTCTCGGGTTTACGGAAATTCTTATTACCGGCGTCTGCGAGCAGGATCCCCAATACGACGACCTCAAACAGATCGAGCGGGCCGCCAAACGCGCAGCCGACCTTACCCATCAACTTTTGACCTTCAGCAGGAAACAACTGATCCAACCCCACATGCTCGACCTTAACCACCTCATCGTTTCAACCGAAAAATTGTTGCGGCGCCTATTGGGGGAAGACATTGAAATCGTTCAGCGGCTCGACCCCAATACCCAACCGATCTGCGCCGATCCCAACCAGATCGAGCAAATCATCATAAACCTCGCCGTCAACTCCCGTGACGCCATGCAAAATGGCGGCCAGATTTCCTTTACCACCAGAACCGTTGAGCTGACGCCTGGCGATCTTGACATGATTCCCGAATCGCGCACCGGAACCTTCACCTGCCTTTCGGTTTCCGACACGGGGACGGGTATCAGCCAAGAACAGGTGCCACACCTCTTTGAGCCTTTCTTCACGACAAAAAGTCAAGGGAAAGGCACCGGCCTAGGTCTATCCGTCATCTACGGGATCGTCAAACAGAACGGGGGCTGGATCAACGTTTACAGCCAGGTGGGCCAGGGG
>JALHET010000102.1 GCA_022839525.1 Lentisphaerota bacterium | reverse complement strand
ATATCTGTTCATTACTGTATTGCGCACCAACAAAACTTTGCTTATAACTGGCCGGGGGCAATAATTCATAGCCGTATTGTAGGGCAGCTTGCAACGCTTCCCAATTGGCAATTGCAGCATCTTCCCAAGCTTTTTGCGCATTATTGTTCCCGATATTCAAGGGACTGGCAGCATACAATAATGCCCGACCTTTCATTGCCAATGCTGCGCATCCATTCGGACGAAACATATTTGGATGTGTTAAATGCCCCGGTAATCCGGGAACGGGATTGTCACGGTTCGCGAAGGCACAAGCCCGCTCGTTGGGAATCCTTTCGCGAAAAATGTGGACAACCCCCAATGGAACGACATCCGCGAGACGCGGGTGACCATTTCGCGCGATGAGGCGGTGTTTCTGTTTCAGTCGCTTGTTGACAAAGGCTTGTTTGAAAAGCCCAAAAAACCGGATGACATCGAAAAGGCCAACCAGATTTACGTTTCCGCGAACATCCAGAACAAGACCGTCACGTACGTGGATCCCGTTGGCGATCCGGATCTGGCGGAGCAGTTGATGATGGTTGTCTGGATGTTTTATCATCCGCAACCGCGGAAGGGGCAGAAATGAGTGGGCGGTGTCCAGGTGCGGGGGCGGTCGGCTGGCGCAACGGTCTAGCCGCGGTTCTGCTGTTGTTTGCGACGGCAGGGAATGCCGAACGCCTTTTTGTCGGCATTCTGGAGGCGGACAGCTATCAGGGTATGATCTATGGCGCCTCGGCGTTCAGCCGTGTCGCGGATCTGCCGATGGCCTTGGAACTGGTGCAGACGGCGCTGGGCCGGGCGATGGAGGTTCCGTCGCTTTCGGGCGTTTCGGTTCAGGACACGTTGCGCATCGTGCAGACCATCGACCCCGCGCTGCCCCTCGGCGACAACAATCCGGCCAATGTGGCGCTTGTCCCTTTAGCCGGCGACGGCACGGCCATACGGGAGGCCTTTGCGGCCGCCTACCGGAAGCAGACGCCCTGCGAACCGTTCACCCTTTTTGAAAATCCCGTCAACACCAACCTGCACCCCCGCGTCATGATGGTTCCGGAGGGGCGCCACCTGCTGACATCCACCTCAAGAGAGGCGCTCCACTGGGCGTGGAAAAACCGAACGCATTTGCTCGACGCGCCTCTCCAATCCATCCCGGGAACCCTCCGCGTGCTGGTCAATCCACAGCGTTTCGCCGAGCTGCTCGACGCACGCAACGCGAAAGCCGCGCCCCTCATCAACACGGGCAAGCTGCTCCGCGATTTCGAGACCTTTTCGTTTTCCCTCACTTTGGATGGACAGGCGTTCGCCGTCACGGTACGCGGCAAGCCCAAGGCGCAGACAGGACTCGACGCGCTTGCCGCCGCTCTGCGGAAGCCTCGGGAACAGCTCTGGAACGGCTTGCCCGACCAGGCCTTCTTCGCCTTCCTTTCCGCCTGTGCCGCCCCGGGTCTTTGGGACAACTATCTTGGGGAAGCGCGCTTCCGGTTCTTGCGCCCGTACACGGGGCTTGCGCCACAGGAAGCTTACAGTGGTGACCGTCTGCTCTACCTCGCATCCACGAAAGACGGGCGGGGGATCTGTTTCACTCAGATTGAACCGGTCACGCAGGCCGTGCAGGTTGCTGAGGCCATCCGGAGGCTGCACACGGCGGGACATGACGACGGGATCGTCCTGACGCCGCAGGCCGCCCGGCGTGTGGCAGACGCGGATGTCCAAACGTATGCGATCGACGTTAAGCCTCAGTCGGACGCCTCCGGAGGGAAAGCAGGGGGGGGCTCGCCCGTTTTCACGCTGCTTTCGCTTTTCCTCAAACAGGCGGTGTTGGAAACGGCTGTTGCGCGCGGGCACCTGATCACTGTGCTTGGCCCCCGCGGCACGATCGACGACGAACTCTCCGCCCTGAGTTTTCCTGAAAAGCAGCTCACCCTGTCCCGCATGATCAACGGGCAGGATCCGGCACTGACCGGCCCGCTGGTTTGCGGCGCGCGCCTGCGCGTCACGAACCTGTTGCGGCATCTGGTGACGATCATCCCGAACGTGAAACCCGAGCAGGTGCGCGTCCTGTCGGCCGGCGGGGACGGCGCGACCTTCGGCGTCAGCGTGGGCACGGATCACGTGCTGACCGCTTCACTGCGTTTCCACTCCAACGAAATCGCCGCCCTGCAGCGCATCAACCGCTCTGGGCGGGCTGTCTTGCAGGAACTGTTCTTCCAAATGTTTGCCAAGCAGATGATGGAAATGCGCAGCCCGGAAAGCGGCGAAACGGAGATCAAGTCTCAGAACGCGCGCTAGTACACTGTACGGCTAAAAAAATTCAGACATGATTTCCGGCAGCTTCGCTTCGGCGGGGAGAAATCCATGATGGATCTGCTTTATTCCAACTCATGTTAATCATGTAATCCTGTCTAGAAAAAACGTCTCGCCAGTCCCTCCAGCACGTCTGCCACGCGTGAGGCCGCAGCGGGAGTCGCCAGCGTGCGCAGCGCCTGGCTCATGTGCGCGAGGACGGACGGGTTGTTTTTCTTGTAGAGCACATAGCGCATGAGCGACCGTGCCGAAAGTTCGCGCTGCACGCCGACATCCGCCCCGCCGCTCCGGGCGAGCGCGGTGGCGTTCAGGTGCTGGTGGTTGCGCACGGCGGTCGGCAGAGGGATCAGCAAGGCGGGTTTCCCCAGCAGGCACAGCTCGAAACAGGTGGATGCGCCCGCGCGGCAGATCACGAGGTCCGCCGAGGCGTAGGCCTGCCCCATTTCGGGCAGAAACGCGCAGACGTGTGCCCGCACGCCCGCTTCAGCGTACGCCGCCCTCACGCGGGCCTCGTCGGCTGCCCCGCACTGGTGGATCACAAAGAAATCGTCGACGCCGGACTGTTTGAGGAGGCACAGCGCCTGAGAGACCAGCGTGTTGATATGCCGCGCCCCTTGGCTGCCGCCGGTCACGAACACGGTGAACACGCCCTCTGGGCTTCCCGCGAGGCGCGGCTGGGACATCACATCTTCCCGTACCGGGAGCCCCGTAAAGAGCACCTTCCGCCGCGGCAGCCATTGGGCCGTCTCCGGAAAACTGGTGGCGGTGAGCGCGGCGAAAGAAGAGAGAAACTCGACCGCTTTGCCCGGCACCACATTGGCCTCGTGCAGCAGGACGGGTATCCTGTGGAAGCCGGCGGCCAGCACAGGCGGGAGGCTGGAGTAGCAGCCCATAGCCAGCAGGGCGTCCGGGCGCAGGCGTTTGCAGGCCTTCAGGGACCGGTAAAACGCGCGGATGATCTGTGGCAGCGTACGCAGGGAAAGGGGCTGCATGCCCGTGGAAAAAACGGGGCCGTCCCAACTGCACAACGCTGAAGACTCGATGGCGCGTCCGGAAAACCAGACCTCGACCGTGTGGCCGCGCCGTTTCAGCACATTTGCCACCGTCAGGCCGGGGAACACATGCCCCCCTGTGCCGCCGCACGCCACCACAAACGTTTTGGTGTCCATTCTACTCCCCTTCCCGTGTCCGCCGCTGACGGAAGCCGCTCGCCATCTCGCGCAGCCCGCCCCGGCAGAAGAGCATCATGCCTGCGGAATAAACCGCAACGCCAAGGCCGATCGCAACACTCATCGCGAGGAGCTGGGCGATTTTGAGGGGACACCCCGCCGACAGCGCCGCACGGGAAGCCGCCTGATTGGCATACCGTGCGGCCGGAGCCATGACAAGTGCCGCGGCGATCGTCCTCGCAACCGGCCCCATCAGCGCGGACACGCGCGGCATGCCCAGCCGCCTGCGCAAGATCACCGCCAGCGTGAGGCCGTTCACCATGCTAGTGAGCACCGTCGAGCCGGCGATGCCGACATGTTTCCATCCGTGCGGAAAAAAGCATACACTGAGGATGTTCAGCGTGAGGTTAAGGAATAATCCGAACAGGCTGACGCGCACCGGCGTCTTCAAGTCCTGCAGGCCGTAAAACACCGGCGTCAGCGCCTTCTGAAAGCTGAACACCAGCAGCCCGGGCGCATAAGCGGCCAGCGCACGCGCGCTGAGCGCCGCCGACGTGTGGTCAAACGTGCCGCCTTTCATGCTGTAGATCAGTTCAATCGTGGGCAGCGCCAAGAACACCAGCGCCGCGGAGCAGGGCGCCATGATCACCGCGAGATGGCGCACCGAGCTTTCGAGCGTGTCGCGCACGGCCGCCATGTCCCCGCGCGACACCTGGCGTGAGAACGTCGGCAGCAGGACGGTCATGAACGCCGTGCCGAACATGCCCAGCGGGAGGTAGACGATACGCTCGGCGTATTCGAGCGCGGCGGGCGCGGCGGCGTCTGCCCAGAAGGCGAGCAGCTTGTCCACGCACACGTTGATCTGGATCAGGCCCATGCCCAATGCGGCGGGAGCCATCAGCGTCAGCACCCGCCGGAGTTTCCCGTCGCTGAACAGGCCTGCGAAGCAGAGCCGGAAAGCGAAGCCGGAACGTTTCAACGCCGGCACTTGGAAGAGGATCTGCGCCAATCCCGCGACGAGGATCATCCAGCTTAACACGCGGATGCGGAAACCCGGCTCCTCGCGCAGGAACGGGAAGAGCCCGATGAGGGTCGAGATCCAGATCAGGTTCAGCAGAAACGGCGTGAACGACGATACCCCGAACCGGCCTAGCGTGTTCAGCATGCCGGAAAGCAGCGCCGCCACGCAAATCAGCAGGGCGTAGGGCAGCATGATGCGCAACAGCGGGAGCGGGAGCAGCCAGCGGCTCTCGGGGGTGAGCCGCTGTTCCAGAGGGAAGGAAAGCAGGATGCCGCCCAAGGTGATCACGCCCAAAAGCAGGATCAGCAGCGTGATGAGCCGCATGGCCAGCTTACACGCCCGTTCCCGGCCCTCTTTCTCCAGGGTCTCGCTGAAGACCGGGACAAAGGCGCTTGCCAGCGCACCCTCGCCGAACAGGCGGCGGAAAAGGTTCGGCACGATGAAGGCAATGTCGAACGCGGATTTAAGCGCGGAGGTGCCGAAGAAATAGGCCATCGCCATCTCGCGCACCAAGCCGCCCACGCGGCTGATGGCAGTCATGAAACTGACCACGGAAACCGAGCGCAACACGCGCGGGGGGGGGGCGGAAGGTCTCGTTGATTCACTCACGGCAAGGGCTCAAGGGTGTTCGGTGCCGGACGCGGGCAAGGCGGTCTTGCCCTGTCCGTTTTTGCGGAAACAGATGTGCTCGACGGCGTCATGGAAATTCTCCGTGCCGTTCAACAGCTCGATGTCGACCCGCAGGTAGAAAACCGGCAGGGGGGTCGTCTCGAGCCTCGGGAAACGGACGGCGTCCTTCTCGGTCGTCACCAGCGCGTCGGCGTGCAGGTCGGCCGACTTGTTCACCGCGTCGATGATCTCCTGCGCGTGGTACCGGTGATGGTCCGCATACCGCTCGCAATAAATCACGCGCGCGCCCATGGTGCGCAGGGAGTTCTCGAAACTCTGCGGCACCGCGATGCCCGAGAGCGAGGTGACCGTTCGGCCTTTGAGCCATTCGAGCGGTATGCGTTCGGCGGTGTAGACGTTTTGCAGATAGCGCGGCCGGTGGCGGCACTCGATGATCTCCGCCGTCGTGTTCAGCCCGCGGATGCGGGCTCGCAGTTCTTCGGAGTTCCCGTCCGACTTGGTGATGAAGATGAAATCGGCCCGTTTCAGGTTGCGGATCGGTTCGCGCAACACGCCGCGCGGCAGCAGGTGGCAATTGCCGAAGGGGTTGGTTTTGTCGACCAGCACAATTTCCAGCCGGTGTTTGAGTTTCTGGTATTGGAAACCGTCGTCGAGGATCAGCGTGTCGCACCCGAAGCGTTTCACCGCGTAGCGTCCGCTCTTGACGCGGTTCTTGTCGACCAGCACCACCACGCCGGGCAGGTTGCTGGCCAGCATGTAAGGCTCGTCGCCGCCCAGTTCGCTGTCCAACAGCAGCCGCTTGCCGTCGCTGACCACACGCGGCGGCTCGATCCGCTCGCGGAAGAGGCGCTGGTACCACGGCAGCTCTTTTTTGCGGTAGCCGCGGCTGAGGATGGCTACCTTGCGCCCCGACTTCTGCAGCTCGCGGGCGAAAATCTCCACCACGGGCGTTTTGCCCGTGCCTCCCGCCGTGATGTTGCCGACACTGATGACCTGGCACCCCAGGGGATACCGGCGGCAGATGCCGGCGTCGTACAGGAAAAGACGCAGAAGCACGACGCTCTTAAAGGCGGACGAGAGACCCCTCAGCACCGCCAGGAGCAGCCGGATCGGCCACGGATGCCCCTGGTCCGCGCCGGGCTGCTGGATGATGCGGACCAGATAGTGTTCGATCCGCTCGATTCGCCTGATTTTCGCTTTACGCATAGGAGGATGCACTGACAAAATGACAAAGCGCTTATCATAAGGCATCGGCGGGCGTCTGACAATCCAAACAGGGCGCGGGTCAGGTGGCCGGACGGAACCCTAAACAAAAAAAACCGCAAGGCGTAAGGCGTGCGGTTTTTCCCGGATTGGCGCGCCCACGGAGAGTCGAACTCCGCTTCCAAGGATGAAAACCTTGTGTCCTAACCGATAGACGATGGGCGCAAAAGAGGGATAGACTATACCAGATCGGTTTGCCCGCTGACAAGGGGCGATTTTCCTTGCTTTTTCCGGTTTTCCCGCATCCCTTGACGCCAGCCGGTTACGTGCTTCGGGGGCTTTGGGTTTGAACAGGGGGGCAGGGCCGTGGTATTGTGCTGCGGTGTTCAGGCAATGAAAGCGGATCATGGAAAAACGGGGCTTGTGCAAATCTTCGTCAGTTTCACGAAGGTTGGCGCGATGTTGTTCGGGGGCGGGTACGCGATGTTGCCGCTCCTTGAGCGTGAGGTCGTGGT
>JALHET010000549.1 GCA_022839525.1 Lentisphaerota bacterium | reverse complement strand
CGATTGTCGGCTCCTCTGGACAAAGTCCTCCTTATGGAGGATCTTGAGAATTCGCGAGGCCGTCGATACGGGAAGACCCACGCGCTGGGCGATTTCCGTCAGAGAAAGGCCCTGATTCTCCCCCATGAAACACTTGAGGATTCTAAGGGCCCTTTCGACGGCCTGCGTTCCGCTCTCTTTTCCTTTTGGTTTCTGCATCCCCTGAACCTCCGCCTCTCCTTTTGCTGCTGACAGAACCTTACCTCAACTCTCAAGCGGTCTCAAGTTCAAGGGAAGGGCAAAAAAAATCCTTTTTCGGAAGATCGGCGAGGATCGCCTCGAGAACGCCGCCGGCGACGGCCATGGCCTTGTCGGAGATGGTGAGCCAGCTTCCCTCTTCGTTGCGGGAATCTATGTCACCGATCTTCATCTTCGGCTTCAGAGGGACCGAAGGGTGAATGAGCCCTCGCAGGAGGCCTCCGATGGCAGCCATGACGGGCGTCTCGCCGACATAGCCGAGAACATCTCCGGCAGCGACGACGTCGCCGATCTTCCGCATCGGTCTCAGCCTCCCCTCATGAGGGGCCCGGACGATACGTCGGTCCGACTCTCCGCCGATGACGCCGGGCACGCCCGTGTTCGGAGCGGCCGCTCCGCGGTAGAGAACCCGGCCCAGCGAATGCCCCCTCAGGGTCTCGACGACGCAGTGCACGTCTTCCCCGGCGACGAAGCCGGGCCCGATGGCGATGACCTTGGGCGCCATGGCCCTGTGAGTCCCCGTCTTCCGTTTGGCCATGATGGCGTCGACGACGATGTCCGGAGCCAGACCGGCGATGGATTCACCCTGGGGATCGACCCAGACGGGGACGGTCCGGGCCGTCACCGGGAAGATTCCCGTCGGCAAAAGCTGAAAGCGCAATCCCTCAACGCGGGACTGCCCTTCGAAGACGGCCTCGGCTGCGCTGACAGGGCGACGGATCACCGTGGGCAGCGGCGCTTCGAGACAGATGATACGGTAGCCGACACGATGGAGCCGCCAGATGATGCCTGTGGCCAGATCGCCACCGCCGCGGACGATGACGGTTTCAGAAGTTCTCATGGAATCACTCCTTACCTGAAGCGAGCCCCAAGGCCCGCTCGTAGTCGGCGGGACAGTCAAGATCGCAGAAAAGCCGATCCTCTCCATCGACGGTCAGCACCTCATCAAGGTGCCCTTTCAAA
>JALHET010000101.1 GCA_022839525.1 Lentisphaerota bacterium | reverse complement strand
CGGATGACACGCATCACTATCTCAACCGCACGCCCGACCAGCGGCTGGCGGATGCCTGGGTCATGGTGCGCAGCAAGGCCTTGGAGGCGGACGCGCTGCTGGCTGCGATGGACGCGGGAGATTATTACGCCACCACCGGCGTTCTGCTGGACGAAGTGGCGTTTGATGCGTCGGCCAAGAGCCTGCACGTCAAGGTTCAGTCGGCGCCGGGTGTTGCCTACCGCATCCACTTCATCACCACGCGGCGCGGTTTCGATCAGTCGGTCCGCACCGTGCACTGCCCTGCGGTAAAGGGACGCGGCGCACGGACGCTGCCGGTCTACTCCGATGACATCGGCAAGACCGCGCTGAGCGTCGCGGGAACTGAAGCCACTTACCGCATGAAACCGGATGATCTGTATGTGCGCGCCAAGATCGAGTCTGACGTGTCCAGCGGCTACAAGCGCCATTTCCATCCGGATGTTCAGGTGGCCTGGACGCAGCCGCACCGCGCGTAAGCGGATGTGGTTTCAGGGTTCAAGTTTGTGGACGTTGTTGACCTGGTGGATCTGGTGGACGCCACACTTGAGCGTTGAGGGTTGACCAAGGCATTCATGCTTGGCGATGCCGCTGTATCTGGCCGTTTGCCGCCTATTGCTCTATCGTAACGCGCGAGACCGCCGGACGCATAGAGGCGAGCAACTCGTGGAGGTCTTCGGCGCGCGCATCAAGCGCGGGCTTCACATCGCGCACCTCCCGATAGGTAGACGCATACGCCTTGTACGCGTCAATCCAGCTAACCCCTGCGTTGTTCTCGAGCCACGCGTCCAGCCATTTGTCCGCCGCCGCACGATCTGCCGGATCGATCTGCGCCCGCCTCAACATCCCGCATACGAGCACGTACCTGCGCAGGCGGCTATCGAGCGCGTGCAGCTCGCGCATGTGCTTCGCCGCCTCCAGGGCGCGCTTCTGGTTCGGCGTGTCGAGCAGCGCAACGTTCACGCCTTTAGCAAATTCTGCTGCTGTGAACCTGCCGACCTCCACGCCGTCGAACGTTAACGCATACGAGCCTTCTTCCATGCCTTTCACTTCAATCACCTCACGGTTTAACTTCTCCGTGAGCGGATAGAACGCCGCGGCCTTTTCGTACTCCGGCAGCTTCGGGAAAGGCAGCGCCTTTGGCGCGTAGGTAAAGGCGACGCGTTTCGGCGATGCCGCGACACGCGTCAGTACGACATTTTTTGCGCCTCCCTTGCCGATCTTTTCCGCCACGCCTTTCCCGGCATTGATCACAGTACGCGCCAGCACCGGCGAAATTCCCATCGTCTCAAGAAAGAACGCCGCCATCACGAGATGTCCCTCTTCCCCGGGATGCACGCGATCCCCACAGAATCGCTGCTCCGGATGCTCCTTGAACAGCCGCGTCATCGGCGCGTGCAGATCGACTATGCCAAAGTTCTTTTCCGCCGCGATTTTGCGGACGATATCCGCGCAGGATGCAAGACCTTGTTCGTTGCCCGCGATCATGTTGCCCTTCTCGTCCGGGTTCGTGTACTGGTCGTAAGGCGTCGGCGTGACGAATACCGCCTTCACCCCGGCACCCGGTATCAGCTCTGCAAGCTTGCGTTGGTTCGCCTCGTAGCGCGCAAGCGCGTCAGTCCGCTTCCGCGCCTGAGCCTCGTCCGGCTCAAGCGTCGCATAGTTGCTCCGCCCTACATCGTTCATACCGAACATAACGAAGGCACGATCCGGTTTCATCGGCAGAATATCGTCACTCCAGCGCGCCACGCCCCCGCCTGCGGTGTCGCCGCTGATCCCGCCGTTCAGAAGCCGCGTGCCGCTTCCGGGATTGCGCAGGTTTTGGAAAAGCTGGAGATAGTAAACATATCGACCGTCATGCGTGATCGAATCACCGATGAACACCACCCGCTCGCCGTCAGCGAACCGTGCCACGCCGCCCGCATCAACCGTCTTCATCACGAAGTCGCGCAGGAAGTAGACCGACTCCGCCACGCCGCCGCCGTGATCGCCTTCCGTCTCGTGGAACTCGGTCTTCGGATAACCGCAGTTCTGGAGCGATGCCGCAAGAAGCTCGTTCTCTTCCACACGGCACTTCCACTCGACATCCCGCCCGCCCGTGCAGAAGCACGCCGGCGGCAGGTTCTTTTCCTTGGCATAGAACAGCGGTGCCCATTCGTCGATTTTGGGCTGGAATTGCGGGTCAGTGTCATTGAAGCCGATCGCACGCACATTGAAATGTTTGGTCATCTGCCCTGTGAGCGGCACGATGCCCGCGAGATCGCCCGGCTTGAAACCGTGCGGCGCAAGCCACCGGGGATCCAAGCCGACCATCCCGGTCAGGTAACCACCCGCCGATATGCCCGTGACGAAAACCTTCTTGGGGTCGCCGCCATACCGACCGGTGTTCGCGAGCGCCCACGCGACTGACGCCGCCGCGTCCGCGATGCAGTCGGCAGGCTTGACCGCACCGCCCCCGCCCTTCGGCAGAAGCCGGTATTGTACAGCCACGTGCGCGACAGGATCCTTGTCACCGACCTCTTCCGGCCAGAGCGCGAAATGCTTGCCGCCACCCGTGAGCCCGCCGCCATGGAGGTTGACCACTGTCGCGAAACCTTTAACGCCAACCGGCCATTTCAAGTCCAGTACGCACTTGTCGGAAGCCTCGGAATACCGGATGTTCCGTTCGACCTTGAATTCATACGCATGCGACACCATACAAGCGACTACAGCCGCACACACCGCCACGAGAAACGTTCTGTTCATTTTCATGTCCCTGATAATATCAAACTGGAGGGCCGCTGACTTTATTAATTTGACGGAGGAGGGTAATCGGTTAGGGGTATGTGTGTAAGCAGGGGCACGGCGGGATGTCTCGGACCGCCGAAAAAAGGGTTGGTCTGGCATAGGGTTTCGTGTTTGTGCATGTTACATTAGGCTGTTCCTTCCGCGTGGATCGCCTTGAGCGCCCCGCGCCGCATGGAAGCGTCAAAATGATCGGTTTCCCTTTCTTCCGGTAGGGACGGTTTCCCGAACCGTCCGCCGGTTCTCGTGCCCACTGTGTTGCGGATGCCTCGGGGAGGTGTCCCCACCAGGGCAAAGCGTTGCGCGTGCGCGGTGCGCAGCGGTTTATTGGCCGATAAGCCGATAACTTTAAGGTAGAAATCGGCTGGAGTTCAGGTGCGTGAATGGGGTACAGTGAAAGAATGAAGAAAAAACAGGTCAATCTGGCGCGTGTTTCCGAACTGGTCCGCCGGCTGCTGGTTGAACTCGGTGAAGATCCGGAACGGGAGGGGCTGAAGCTCACGCCCAAACGGCTGGCCGAGTCGCTGGCGTTCCTGACAAGCGGCTACGCGCAGACGCCGCGGCAGGTTTTGAACGGGGCGGTGTTTCAGGCGCACCACAACCACATGATCATTGTACGGGACATCGAGATTTACAGTTTGTGCGAACATCACCTGCTGCCGTTCTATGGGCGTTGCCATGTGGGGTACATCGCGAAAGAAAAGGTCATGGGCGTCAGCAAGATCGCGCGGATCGTCGATTGCTTCGCCCGCCGCCTGCAGATTCAGGAGCGGTTGACCGAGCAGGTGGCCGAGGCGATCCTGCGGGAGGCGCAGGCCGAAGGTGTAGGGGTGGTGATGGAGTGCCGCCATCTGTGCATGATGATGCGCGGCGTGGAGAAGCAGAACTCGGTGATGACCACCTCGGTGGTGCTGGGATCGTTCAGGAACGCCTCGGCCACGCGGCAGGAGTTCCTTGCCTTGATCAGGAAATCAGAGTAAGTGACGGGGTTTTTCGGAAATGGGGCACGTTCAGGACAGTCGACAACAAGCCGTCATCTGTAACAAGGAGTGTATGAAAAAAACGCTTGGGGCACTCTTTTTCACGCTGCTTTCCCTCTCGCTTTTAACCGGAGGGTGCAAGTGGAACCGTATTCCGGTTTCTGTTGAGACGAAAACCGCGCAGCTTACCGATGTGCTGTCGTTTTGCCGTCCGGTGCGGGCGGTCAGCGGCATGGAGTCGACCTACGACCGCCGGGGCGGTAATGTGGACTGGTGGCAGGTCTTCACGCCGTGTGAGGGCAACGACTGTTATGAGGTCATCCGCCTCACCGGCCCGGGATGCCTGACGCGCATTTGGCAAACGAATTTTCCGGTCACGGAATGGCGTTTTTATTTCGACGGCGAGACGGAGCCGAGGTTGCGGCTCAAGCCGGAAGATCTTTTTGGCGGGGACGCCCGGCTCAGCCCTCTTCAGGGCGTCGCAAGCGGCGGCGCGTATTCATACCTTCCGATTCCGTATCAGCAGTCTTTGCGTGTCGTGGTTCGCGTTCCCAACCGGACGCCGGATGCGCGTTCTTACTTTCACATCAACTACGAGCAGTATCCGCCCCGCACGCGTGTGGTCTCATGGCCCAACCGCTATGATGAGGCAACAAGCAATACGCTGATGCGGTGCAACAGCGTGTTGCGCCAGACGCGCGAGACCGTGAAGCAGGCCGCTCAAAGCAAAAGCTGGGACACGCAGGAGATTGCGCCTAAGCAGGCCACCGAAATTCTTGCGGTAGCCGGGGAGGGAATGGTCTCGACGTTGCGGATACGCCTTGGTTTTGGAGCGGCGAGTGCGGTCGTCCGGTCGCTGATGTTGCGCAGTCTTGTGCTGGAGGCGTATTGGGACGGTTCCCCGCACGCCAGCATTCAGGCCCCGCTGGGCGACTTCTTCTGCAACGGGCTGCACCCGCGCGAATTCACGAGCGCGGCGATGGCGTTCGTCGACGGTGTTTATGTGTGCCGGTTGCCGATGCCGTTCCGCAAGGGTGCGCGTTTGCAGATCCGCAACGATGGCCCCGTTGCGGTGAACTGTGAGAGTTCTGCCGACGTGGTGACTGGGGATGTGGCCGACGCGCTTTATCTGCACGCCTCCTTCAATTCATCGGTGTCGTCGGGACAGCCCTTCCGTATGATGCGCACAAGCGGGAAGGGTAAATATGTCGGTTGTTACCTGATCGCGTTGGGGATGGACGGCGGATGGAACATTCTGGAGGGGGATGAGTCCTTTTACCGTGACGGCAGCAAGACGCCCTGTTGCCTCGGAACCGGCTTAGAGGATTATTTCAATGGAGGCTGGTATTATTTCGGGCATTTTGAACTGCCGTTTCACGGGCTGTTGGAGAAAGCCGCCATGCGCACGGCGCAGTACCGGTTTCATCCCTCTGATCCCGTCACGTTCGCCGAAGATTTGCGCATGAATCTTGAGTTTGGCGACGCCAACCGTGCGGGAGGGTATCTCTCCGCCGTCGCTTACTGGTATCAGGATCGGCCCGTGCTTGCGGGCAGTGAGATTCCGGCACCTGAGAAGCGTTTCCCCGCTATTGACCGTGTCGGCGTGGTGACCATCATGGATGAATTGTTTGAGCTGGAGCGGATGGGGTTGATCGCTGACGCGCGCGAGCGGTCCGAATTTTATGCCGGCGCGTTCGGCAACAGTGCGGACCGGTTCGTTTTTCAACTGCGCGCGGCGGCGTACCGCGAAATGATGGAGGGGTATCCGGCCGCACGCGACACCTATGTCGCGGTGGCGGGCTCTCCCGGAGTTCCCGGGGAAGTTGCCGAGCAGGCAAAGCTGTTGGCCTGGAGGGGGGAAAAGCCGGGGCGCGCGATTTTTGGCGCGCATGGGTTAGGAGACTATAAGCTGTTTGTTGATGGGAATCCTGTCGGTGCCGGGAACCATCCGCAGATTTGGCAGGCGTTTCCGGTTGAGCTGACCCCTGGCGAGCACATGCTCGAGGCAGAGATCACCCCGAACCATCAGTATTCATTTATCTCCGTTGGCTTCAGTTCGTTTTTCACAAACGTTGTCAGCGATGTGTCCTGGGACTACCGGGTGCCTTCAGCAGGCGCGGACGACCCGAAAGCGAAATGGAAACCGTATGAAACTGTGCCGGGGATTTTCCCGACCATGGCCTTCTGGCAATTTGTTCCCAACGCTTTCCCCTGTGTCCAGTCCGGCCAGCAACACGGCGGGCCTTTCCCCGGCTGGGCGGACAAAACGGGGCAGACCGTTCGCATCCGCCGGAAGATCCTTGTTCCCGAAACCTCCGGCGACCGGCCTCCGATGCCGCCGCGCGTTTATCTGATGCCGGGCCATGCCGTCCGTCCGGCGGACGACACGTCGAATGAAAATCTCTAGCACGCATAGGGGATAAACAGCCATGGGAGTTTCATTTAAAAAGACGAGTCAGCAAAACAGTCCGAAGGTTCAGGTGGTGGTGGCCGATATCCAAGGGTTGTCCTTGAGGAACGCATGGCGCGGGTTGGCCGTAACGTGTCTGTTCTTCCTCGTTGTGGCAATCCTGACGTTGCCGAAATTCCCTTATCCGGGCGATAATTTTGTGCCGCGCAACGAATCCATTCAACTCGCCAAGCGCGGGCAGTTGGGAATCCCGTACGCGATGCGGGATATCATTTCCGGAATGGATCAGCCGCGCGGTCAATATTTTTACTCGAACGACAAGAAAGAGCGTTTCTATTCCAAATACGGGATTGCCTATACGGTTGCCTATTTGCCCCCCGTTTGGGCAGAACTCGCATTCAACCCCGACTTTGACGTTAACCGGCAGACGCAGACGTTCTTCTTTAAGCTCGGCATCTACCAGATCCTGCTTGGGTTGCTGACCGTCTATTATCTGTTCAGGCTCGCCTGGTTGTTTGGGAAGTCACAATGGATCTGCTGTTCGTTTACGTTAGCCACCATTTACTCCACTTTCCTGTGGCATTACCTGCGTGCGCCCGCGCTTGAAATCTATCAGCTTCCCGCCTTTACCGGAGCCTGTGCGCATGCGCTGATTTTTCTGAGGCGCCGTCAAGCGGGCGACGGTTCTGT
>JALHET010000100.1 GCA_022839525.1 Lentisphaerota bacterium | reverse complement strand
CGCGCCGCGTTCAGCGCCTCTTGCACGCCCCCGCACGCCTCCACCCCTTCGATCCCCGCCATGCGCATGACCCCCGCCGTCTCGCCCGCCGTGAGCGAACGCGGATTCGGCACCGCCACACCCCACGCGCGTTTGACCGCCGGCGCCAGCACGCGCAGATGCGACAGCGCGTCCTTGTCGCCGCAAAACCCGGCCACCAGCCCGACCGGCGCCTTGACCCCGCACCCCTTGAGCGCCTGCCGCAACGCCCGCGCGCCCTCGGGATTGTGCGCGCCGTCCACAATCACCGGAGGCGCCTTCGCCGCCAACTGGAAACGCCCCGGCCAGCAGACCGTCTCGAACCCCTTGACGAAAGCCGCGTCGGGAATTTCCAGCCCGCACGCCTCTGCGGCCTCCAGCGCCGCCATCGCCGCGCAGACGTTCTCGACCTGAAAAGCGCCCGCCAACGGCAGCCGCACCGGCCGCAGGGCGCGGTTTTGCGTGGCGATCCTCAGCGTCTGCCCCTCCAGCCCGCCTCGGGTCACCGTCACGGAAACCGCTTCCGGCGCGTCCACGAACAGCGATTGCCGCTGCGCCGCCGCCTGGGCGATCACAGCCCGCGCCCCGTCCGGCATGGCCGCGCACACCACCGGCCGACCCGGCTTGATGATCCCAGCCTTCTCGCCCGCGACCTTCTCCACGGTGTCGCCCAGCCAGTCGCAGTGATCCAGCCCGATACGGGTGACCACCGACACCAGCGGCGTCACCACATTCGTCGCGTCAAGCCGGCCGCCGAGACCGGTCTCTAACGCGACGAGCTTCACTCCCGCCGCCCGGAACAGGACGAACGCCACAGCCGTGAGGCACTCAAAAAAAGTCACCTCGACACCGCCGCCAGCCTCGACCGCCCGCACCGCCTCCACGACCTCCAGCGCGGCCCGCTCCAGCGCGTCATCGCCCACAGGCACCCCATTGATAAGGAAGCGCTCGTTGAGACGCACGAGATGCGGCGAGGTGTAGCGCGCCACCGGATAGCCCGCCGCCCGCAGCACAGACTCGCACAAAGCCGCCACCGCGCCTTTGCCGTTGGTTCCCGCGATATGGAGGGCGGCGGCGTCCTGTTCGGGATTCCCCAGCCGCGCCAGCAACATGCGGACGGTCTCCAGTCCAGGCTTCATCCCGAACCGCCGCCGATCCGCCAGTTCTTGCAGCACATTCAGCATGACTGTTAGTTTAGCCCATCGAACCCTCCGCCACAATCCCGATAATCCGGTTGTGTCGGCACGCCTTTCTTGCGTATCATAGCCGCATGGCAACACCAGCCCGACACCCCTTTTACTGCACCGACCCGGACGGCATCGCCGAAACGCTCGCGCGGCAGCTCGAACACAACCACCTGTTGCGCGGGGTCTCCCGGCTCGGTCTGGCCGTCTCGGGCGGCGCCGATTCCGTCGCGCTGTTCCACCTGCTGCTGCCGGTTTGCCGCAACGCCGGCACGGCCGTCACACTCCTGCACCTGAACCACGGGCTGCGCGCGGAAGCGGGGGCGGACGAACAGTTCGTGCGGTCACTGGCGGCCCAGGCCGGCGTGCCGTTCCTCTCACGCCGCGTGGCGCTCTCCGCCCGCCCAGCGGACGGGCTCTCCCTCGAAATGGCCGCGCGCGAAGCGCGCATGGACTTCTTCCGCCAGTGCGGCGCAGAGGCGGGACTGGACGCCATCGCCACGGGCCACCAGGCGGACGATGTCGCCGAAACCCTCCTGCTGCGTCTCGCGCGCGGGGCGGGCGCGGCCGGCCTCGCCGGCCTCCGTCCCCGGTCCCGCCTCCAGCACTCGTCGCTCGCGCTCATCCGCCCGCTCCTGCCGGTCGCCGGCGCCGCCCTCCGCGCCTGGCTGAGCCAGCGCGGCCTGGCCTGGCGCGAGGACACCTCGAACAGCGACCCCACCATCCCCCGCAACCTGATCCGCCACACGGTCCTGCCTCAGTTCGAGGCCATCTGGACGCCTGACGTGCGCGCGCGGCTCTGCCGTTCCGCAGAAACGCTGCGGGAAGACGACGCCCTGCTCGAAACGCTCGCCGCCCGCGGACTCGACGCCCTCGCCCCCCAACCGTCTGACCCGCCGTCCCTGCCGGTCGGGCCGTTGCTCCAGCAGCCCGAAGCGCTGCGGCGCCGCATCCTGCGCCAATGGCTTTTCCGTCACGGCCATCCCGAAGCCGCCGGGCTCGACACCGTCCTGTCGCTCATCGAAGCCTGCCGCTCGGCAGACAGCACGCCTTTTCAGCTCCCGGGCGGAGCCTTCGCGCTCTGCCGCGCCGGGCTCCTCTCCCTGCCGCACCCCGAGACCACGCCGCCGCCCGACGACGCCACACTCCCCGCGCAAGGCACGCTTTGCTGGGGAACCGTCGAGATCACGACCGAACCCTGCCGGGGGGTGGCCAGCACCGCCCACGGCACAGGAGTCTATCCGGCCGTCTGCACGCTGAGCGCTCAGGCGCTCGCCGGACACGGCGTGCGCGTACGCGCCCGCCGGCCCGGGGACCGGATCGCCCCCACCGGCCTGCGCGGCTCAAAAAAAATCCAGGACCTTTTCACCGATGAAAAGATCCCGGAACACCGGCGCGGCACCATCCCCGTCTTTGTCTGCGGGGACGATGTCGCATGGGTCCCCGGCTACCGTGTCGCCCGACGCTTCGCCGTCCCCACACCGGACGCGCCCAGCCTACGGATCACGGTGCGTCCGATCAACGGCCAACCCGGAAACGGGCCGGTTCTCGCGGTTGGCGCCTCATCATGCGGGCAGACGGCGTTGGGGCGAAAAACGGATATGGTGGGCCCAGCAGGGCTCGAACCTGCGACCAAAGGATTATGAGTCCTCCGCTCTGACCGACTGAGCTATGGGCCCGTAAAATGTCTGGCAACTATAACACGGCAAAAGTGGCGGATTCAACGCCAAAGGTGAACGATGACGCGGGAAATGACCTTTACCATCCGCGAAAAAGACGCGGGCAAAACTCTGTCGTCCTTCTTGGCCGCGCGTTTTACGTATCACACTGAAGAGGAGTGGAACCGGCTGATCGCCGTAGGCCGGGTGCGTGTAAACGGATGCAAACCGGCGCCCGACGCGCCGGTCAGAACCGGAGACGTGCTGCGGTATGACGCGCCCGACATTCCCGAACCGCCTGTGGATGAAACATTCGGTGTCGTGATGGACGATCCCCTCCTGATTGTCATCGACAAGCCGGGGAACCTGCCGTGCCATCCGGGCGGGCGCTATTTCAACCACACGCTCTGGGCTATGCTGAAGGCGCGGTACGGTTTGGACGACCCCGTGCTGGTGAACCGGATCGACCGCGAGACTTCAGGGCTGGTGCTGATCGCAAAAACGCCCGGGGCCGCGCACAACCTCTGGAAGCAGTTCGCCGCACACGCCGTGTTCAAACACTACACCGTTTTCGTCGAGGGCGTTTTCCCTGAACGCCTGGAAGCCGCGGGCTGGCTCATGCCCGACCCCTGTTCCGCCATCCGCAAGAAACGGCGCTTCACGCCAGCAGCGGCAGGCACTGCCGCACCTTGCGGGGAAGCCGAATGGGCGGAGACCGCTTTTGAACGGGTGCGCCTGTGCGACGGGTTCAGCGTGGTTTCCGCTCATCCCCGCACAGGACGTCTCCACCAACTCCGCGCAACGCTGCACTCCCTCGGGTATCCGGTCGTGGGGGACAAGCTGTACGGCGTGGATGAAACCCTGTTTCTCAAATTCTGCAAGGACGAGCTGACGTTGGAAGACTGGGCTTGCCTCCGCATGCGGCGGCAAGCGCTCCACGCGGACACCCTCCGGTTCCGCCACCCGCGTTTCGGGGTGCCCACCGACGTCTCTTCCCCGCTCCCTCCCGATATGGCGGCCTTATTTACCGGTTGAGACCCGCCCGAAAAGCGGTTAAAGTATCTCAATGAACGTGCTCATGTGGTATCTGCGCGTTTCGTTGGTCAAACGCGTGTTGGCGGGGCTTTTGCTCGGCGCTTCGTGCGGCGCGGTCTTGTGGTATGTTTCGTCCGCCTTCGGCATCAAGGCGGAAATCCAGCAGATTCTGCGCTATTGCTCGCCGTTCGGAACGGTTTTCATCAGCCTGCTTAAGATGATTGTGGTGCCCGCCATCTTTTTCTCGCTGGTAGGCGGCGCATCCTCACTCCCCTTGAGAAAACTGGGGCGGGCGGGCGGAAAAGTGTTGGTGTGGTATTTTTCGACCATGACCTTTTCGGCCGCGCTGGGAATCGCGCTGGCTCTCTGGGTCAACCCGGGTGCCGGCGCTTCCCTGGAGGGGTGGAAAGAGTTGGCGGCACAGTTTGGATCCCAGGCGCAAAGCCTTGCCCGCCCAGAGGCATCAAAAACCGTGGCGGATGTTTTGGAAAAGCTCTTGCTCGACTGCTTCCAAAACCCTTTCCACGCGCTGGCGAACGCGAATTTCCTAGGTATCATCGGCTTCGCCATCCTGTTCGGAATCAGCGTCCGGATGGTGATCGAAGCCGCGGAAGACACCCGGCTTCAGGCTAAGATGCGCATGCTGATCGATCTCTGCGACGCCTGCATGCTGGCGGTCAACCGCATCATCGACATGGTGATGAACTATTCGCCGATCGGCGTGTTTTTCTTGTCGATGGGCATTTTCACGGTCTACGGCCCCGCCATCATCGGGCCGTACATCACCGTCGTGTTCGGCGTGGTAACCGGCATCCTGTTCCTTCTCTTTGTCGCCTACCCGCTGCTGATTGCCCTGCTCGTCCGGAAGCACCCCTACCGCGTCATTGCCGCCGTGCGCGAGGCGATGGTGCTCGCCTTCGTGACCCGTTCCAGCGCGGCCACGCTCCCGGTATCGATCCGCGTCTGCACAGAAAACCTGAACGTCCAGAGGGAATTGGCCAGTTTCGCCTTGCCGTTGGGCGCAACCATCAATATGGACGGCGTCTGTATCCATCTGCCCATGTTTGCCATTCTCGCCGCCAACATGTTCGGGATCAGCCTCTCCTCCGGTGACCTCGCCATGATGATGGTCACGACGGTTCTGGCCGCCGTCGGGGCCGGCGGGGTGCCGGGCGGCAGCCTGATGCTCCTCTTCATCATTCTGGGAACCCTTGGCCTCGACCCGTCGCAGGTCGCTGTCATCGTCGCGCTCGCACTCGGCATCAACCCCATTCTCGACATGTTCGAAACCATGGGCAACGTGACCGGCGACCTTCTGTGCACCTACTCTGTGGCCTCGCTGGAGGGACTTACCGAGGGCGAAATCGGAGCATGACCCTGCCTCAAAACTTCGTGGAAGAAAAACACAACGGTGTTCGGGGGCTGGCTTTGCGTGGAGGCCGAAACATGCCCTTTTACGGCATTCTTCTCCCTGATTCAAAGACTACTTCAGCAGTTTGCATAAAGCCCTTCTCACGGGCAAGCCCAAAGTCAAACGCCTTGCCGGTAAGTAAATTGGGCGCTTGACCCTATCCCTCCGCGCGACTACCATAACCGCATCAAATGGGCTCTGCCCCTTTTCGCGAGGTAGGCTCAATAACACGGCAGATGCAAAAAGGAGATAAATAAATGGCCGTTCCAGATTATCAGCGCGTGATGTTGCCACTTCTTCGATTTGCGGCACAAAAGGAAACTGAAATCTCTACCAGCGAAGCGGTTGAAGCTCTGGCAAAGGAATTGAGCCTCACCGAAGACGATCTGAAGGAAATGTTACCCAGCGGCATACAACCAACCTTCGTTAATCGTGTTGGCTGGGCTTCTACATACATGAAAAAGGCCGGATTGCTCCAAGCAACACGGAGAGGATTCTACCAAATTACTGATCGCGGGAAAGACCTCCTGAAGAAGCAACCCAAAACTATTAACATCAAACTACTCAAGCAATATCCTGAATTTCTTGAATTTCAACAACTCAAGGGAACAAGAAGCGGGGACAAGGCTCCCGAATCTAAGGGGCCATCAGACCTTTCGACAGCAACGCCATCAGAGGCATTGGAAGCTGCTTATGAAAATCTCCGTGACGAACTATCTGATGAATTGCTCTCCAGGTTAAAGAAAATATCCCCTTCCTTTTTCGAACGTGTCGTTGTAGAACTGCTTGTCAAAATGGGCTACGGCGGTTCACGTTTAGATGCAGGTAAGGCAATAGGCAGGAGCGGCGACGGCGGAATAGATGGTATTATAAAAGAGGATAAACTTGGGCTTGATGTTGTGTACATTCAGGCTAAGCGTTGGGATAACAATCCGGTAGGCCGTCCTGATGTCATGCAATTTGCAGGCGCGCTCCAAGCTCAAAGAGCAAACAAGGGTATCTTTATTACTACCTCAAGATTCACTGATGATGCGTGCAGGTACGTATCCCAAATCGGCAGCAAGATTGTTTTAATTGACGGCGATCAACTGACCAGCTTGATGATCGACCATGATGTTGGCGTTTCCACGGTCTCATCGTATCCGGTCAAAAAGGTTGATAGCGATTATTTTGAAGAGAGCATCTAATAAGAGGGACACGATCATGAACACTGTATACGAAGAAAACCCCTGCGGAGGGGTCGGACGGATGCGGCTCGACCATCTGCTCGGCCCGGAAGAACTCAAGGACAAGTGCCCGCTTTTCGCGCGCGTGACTCTGCCGCCAGGAGCCGTCCTCGGTTTCCACGAACACCACGGCGATTCCGAATGCTACCATATCCTCTCCGGTGCCGGCGAATACGACGACAACGGAGTCAGACGCATGGTGAAGCCGGGAGACGTCACCTGGACTCCCGACGGCTCTGGCCACGGCCTTAGCAACGCCGCAGGCAAGGAGGAACTGGCGGGGCTGTTGGACGCTCAAGAGGCCGCCATACTCATGGCGACCCACGACTTGGCGTTTGCGCGGCGCGTATGCCGGCGTTTC
>JALHET010000548.1 GCA_022839525.1 Lentisphaerota bacterium | reverse complement strand
CGGCCCAGCGTCTTGGCGGCAAGGTACTCGGTTCGTTCAGCTTCAATGCAATCCGGTTCACCGTCGGCAGTCTTTCGCTTGTTCCGCTGTTGTTCGTTTTTCGGGGATTCGGTGCACACCGTACAAAGCCGAACACCGCAGAATCGGGGGAACGCATCACGATCCTCCAGCTTCTGTTCGCCGGACTCGTGTGCGGGTTGGTGCTGTTTTTCGGTTCCAGCCTCCAACAAGTCGGGATGATCTGGACAGAAGCCGGCAAGGCTGCGTTTCTTACGGGACTGTATATTATTTTTGTACCTGTTTCGGGGCTTTTCGTCGGCAAAAAACAGGGCTGGGGGCTCGGCCTTGGCGCAACGCTCGCCGCGTGCGGGCTGTATCTCATGAGCGTACGCAGCGGTTTTATGGTGTCGTTCGGCGACGGCCTGGAAATTCTGAGCGCGGTGTTTTGGACAGCCCACATTCTGGTGCTCGGCCTCTTTTCGCAAAAGTTCAACGCGGTTGCACTTGCGTGCATTCAGAATCTGGTGTGCGCCCTCTTGAGCTTCGGAGCTGCGCTCGTTGCCGAAAACTTTTCTGCAGACACGATCGCGCTTGCGTTTTCCCCCGGACCGGACGGTTCGCTGATCCCGGTGCTGTATTCTGGCATCTGTTCGATCGGCATCGCCTACACCTTGCAGATATTCGGCCAAAAAGGCGTTGCGCCAGGACCGGCTGCGCTCATCATGAGCCTCGAAGCAGTCTTCGCCGCAATCGGCGGCTGGTTAGTGCTCGGCGAAATCATGGATGCCCGGGCGCTTGCCGGAGCCGCTCTCATGCTCGCCGGAATGCTTGCTGCACAGATTATTCCGGCCGATTTTAGCTTTCGCGCACGACGCTGAGCAGTTCGGCAAAGATGCGCGGAACTCAGTCCAGAACCTTCGCGAGTTCGGTCCGGACGATTTCGGCGACGCAGGCGGCGGCTTCGCCCGCCGGCACGAGGCTCGCGTCTTTCGACGAGCGGAGCTTCACCTCCACGTTCGGCAGGTTCTTGTCGCCTACGACGACGCGGACCGGGATGCCGATCAGGTCCATATCCTTGAACTTGACGCCGGGCCGCTCGGCGCGGTCGTCGAGCAGGACTTCAATTCCGGCTTTCACGAGCGCGTCGTAGATCTTGTCGGCTTCTTCCTTCATGGCGCCCTCGTACTTGATCGGCACGATCACGAC
>JALHET010000547.1 GCA_022839525.1 Lentisphaerota bacterium | reverse complement strand
AAGTCAGATCGGGCACAAGGAGAGAGTCTTGCCAGTTTTGCCAGTCTTGCCAATTAACCAACTTGGCAAACCTCCCCAACCGCCCCCAGCCAGTTTTGCCAGTCATGCCACTCCCCCCTTTAGGGGGGGTATGGCGGCAAGGCTGGCGTGGGGGTAGCCGATACCAAACAACGGAGAAGAAACATGAGAACAGGAATCGGACATGGACGGGAAGCGGCACTGAGCAAATACCGCGAGCGGCTGGCATGGCTGGCCGGTAACGTCGGCGGGCGCAACGACTCGCTGCTGGGGTTGTGTAACTGCGGCGTGTGGGGGGGACGGTCGGACGGACAGATGGAACTCGAAATCATCGGCGCAAGCGGGACCCCGCCTTTGACCGAAAAGGAAGTGCGCAGGGCCATAGCGGCGGCGCGGTACAGCGCGTATTCATCGGCGGTACACCGGCCACACATAAACACGCACGACTGGAAGCCAAGCCCCAAGCCGCCGCCCCCGCTGGGAGGCGGGGCCGCGTCATTCGTTGAGCGCATGATCGAGCAGGGAAAAGACGCGATGGGCAAGGCGCAGATCGGGCAGGGGAAAGAAGAAATGGCAAAAGCGCTGGTCGCGGCGTCGCCGGTGCCGATACCCCCCGAGCCTTTGAGGCAGACCGCTTGCTTCCTGGGCGCGATGTATGATGACACCGACTATCTCTTCTGCGGCGAAAAGGAACACAAGGGCGTGATCGGCAAGAACGTGCTCATGGCCAATCACTGGATTCAAGGCATCAACCTTTTCAATAGTAACATATCGTACCCGCTGCTGATTGCCAACCCCCTCACCGACCAACCCGCGTTAGCCACAGATGGCAAGCCGTCGTTCCGTTGTGCCGCCAGCGTCAAGCGGCACCGCTATGCCCTTGTCGAATTCGACGCCATGCCGCTTGAGGAGCAATGCGCCTTCTGGGCCGGTGTGATTGCGACGGGAACACTCCCTTTGCGCTCGCTGGTCTACTCGGGCAACAAGTCCCTTCACGGGCTGATTGAGATTGACGCGCCAGACCGCGCCCAATGGGACAAGCGAATGGAAATCCTGCTTTACGCCACCTGCCCCCCCAACGCCCCTAAAGACCGACAGGCCGACCGCGCCTGCCGCGACCCCAACCGCATGACCCGGCTTGCCGGATCTTGGCGAGCGGACAAAAACAAATGGCAAAGGCTCGTCTGGT
>JALHET010000099.1 GCA_022839525.1 Lentisphaerota bacterium | reverse complement strand
GGAGTTGCGGGTGGTGCCGCCACTTTGTCGTGAACCCTTTCAGCCAGCGTTGCGGCCTCTCGAACAAAGAGACCGAAGCCACGGACCTGTGCGTGCGTTTCGAAAAGAAAGCCGCGGCACCGGATGCGGATACCGCCGCGCCCCCCCGTAACCTGTAACGTGTAACCCGTAACCCCCAACCAACAACCTGCCTCCAACCTTTTTCAACATGTCCCCTTCCAACCATTTCCGTGACCTGTTGACCGCGTGGCCGCCTGCCCGCGTGCAAGCGCTCATCCGTTCCCGCACCGCCAGTGACGCGCGGGCAGCCCTCGGCGCCGCGGGACACTACGATCCCCATCATCTGGCCGCACTGGTGTCCCCCGCCGCCGAACCTTTTCTCGAACCGCTGGCCCGGCTTTCCGCGCAGTGGACGCGGCAGCGTTTCGGAAACGCCGTCCAGTTCTTCGCGCCGCTCTACGTGTCAAATTACTGTTGCAACGGGTGCCTCTATTGCGGGTTTAACCGAACCACAAAAGACACGGTGCGGCGCGCGCTGACCCTCGACGAGGCGGTCGCCGAAGCGGACTGCCTTGCCGAACAGGGCTTCGGTCACATCCTGCTCGTCGCGGGCGAGGATCTGAAAAACACGCCGCCCGCCTATTTCGCTGAACTCACGCGCCGCATCCGCCACCGTTTCGCCTCCATCCACGTCGAGATTTACGCACTCTCGCTGGCGGACTACCAGCGGTTGGCGGAAGCCGGCGTGGACGGGATGACCATGTTTCAGGAAACGTACAACCCCAGCGTCTTCGCGCACTACCATCCTTCCGGCCCCAAAAGCGACTACGCGCACCGGATCGATTCCTTTGAGCGCGCGTCCCAAGCCGGCATGACGTTCATCGGACTGGGCTCGCTCTTGGGCATCAACGACTGGCGCGAAGAGGGCTTCTATCTGGGCCTGCATGCCAACTACCTTCTGAAACGGTATTGGCGCTCATCGGTGGCGATCTCCTTTCCGCGCATGAGGCCCGCCCACGGCGGCGAGCCCGCCGCGTATCCGGTATCGGACGCCCACCTCGTGCAGCTCATGTGCGCGCTACGCACGCAACTTCCGGACGTGACCATGACGCTCTCCACGCGCGAAACGCCGGGATTCCGGGAACATCTGGTGAGCCTTGCGGTGACCAAGATGTCCGCGGGCGCAAAAACCACGCCCGGCGGATATACGGAAAAGACCCGGGCTGAGGCGCAGTTCGAAGTCGCGGACCAGCGTCCGCTGAGTGAAGTCGCCGCGTCGATCGCCGCGCACGGGTTCGACCCGGTGATGAAAGACTGGGACCGCGCCTACGTCACCCCCTAATGCCTTGAACCGCCCTGCCCGCATCTCTTCCCCATCCGGAGCCAATCCCGGATTCCCAATTTCCCGTTCCTAATCCCCGCCTGCCGTGCTATACTTTCCGCACATTTGAAAGGAGCATGCTCAAAGACACACATACGGAACCGACGGTCGGAATCGTTGAACCGCATACCGTCAAACTGAACCTCCCGCCCGGAGGGTTCCGGTTTGAAAAGGGCGGCGTGCTGACCGAAATCGAAGTCGCCTACGAACGCTGCGGCGCTATCCGCCCCGAAAACGACAACGTCGTCTTCATTTGCCACGCCCTCACGGGCGACGCGCATGTGGTCGGCACGCGCCCGGGCGAAACCGAACCCACCGGCTGGTGGGAGGGCATGATCGGCCCCGGTAAAGGCATCGACACCGATCACTATCAGGTTGTTTGCGCGAACATCCTCGGCGGGTGTAAGGGCACAACCGGGCCTTCGTCCATCAACCCCGCCACCGGCAACCCTTACGGATCCTCGTTTCCAAAGATCACCGTGGGCGACATCGTCGAGGTCCACCGGCTTTTCCTCCGGCAGATCGGCATCACGCGGCTAGCCGCAGTCATAGGCGGCAGTTTCGGCGGCATGCAGGTGCTGGAGTGGCTGATCCGGTATTCCGGCGAGATCGACAAGGCGCTCGTGATCGCCTCCGCCGCAAACCTGAACTCCCAAGCACTCGCCTTTGATATCGTCGGGCGCCATGCGATCATCGGCGACCCGAACTGGAACAGGGGTGACTATTACAACCGCGAGAACCTGCCCGACAAGGGGCTTTCCAGCGCCCGCAAACTCGCGCATATCACCTATCTCTCCCAGCAGCTCATGAACGCCAAGTTCGGACGCGAGAAACGCCCCGAGTGGCTGACGGCCGACCCCGATTTCCTCAACACCATCGACAGCAATTTCGGCACGTTCTTCCAGGTCGAGAGTTACCTGCAACATCAGGGCGAGAAATTCATCCAGCGTTTCGACGCCAACTCCTATCTGCACATCACGTTGGCCATGGACGAGTATGACATCGTCGAGCGCTACAAGACGCTCGACGCGGCTTTCGCCAATATCTCCTCGCGTGTGCTGATCGTCTCGCTCAGCGGCGACTGGCTCTTCATGCCTGAACAGTCCGAGGAGTTGGTGACCGCGCTTTTGCGCCAAAAGAAGCGGGTCTCTTACTGCCACCTCAAAGCCGACGCCGGTCACGACGCCTTTCTGACGCACATTGCGGATCTCAAACGCGTGGTCAAAGCATTCATGCCCAAACCCCCTGCGGCGCAGACGCCCGAAACGGAAGAAGGCGGCACAATCCGCCAGTGGCAGTTACGCCATTACCAGAACGTGGTCGATCTGATCCCGCACAACAGCCGCGTTTTGGATCTCGGCTGCGGCGGCGGTTCGCTGCTGAACATCCTGAAACAACTGCGCGGGTGCGGCGGGAACGGCGTCGAGATCGATGTCCGCCACGTCATCAATGCCATTGCTTCGGGGTGCGATATCCTGCTCGAGGATATCGATGACGGGCTCGCCATAATTCCTGACAACAGCTTCGACGTGGCCGTCCTGAGCGAAACCCTGCAGACCATCAAACGCCCTCGTGAACTGCTCCAGCAGATCTTGCGCGTCGCACGCGAGGCGGTCATCACCTTCCCAAATTTCGCCTGCCTCGAAGTCCGCCGCCAGCTGCTCTTCAAGGGGCGCATGCCCAAAGGCAAGCAGATTCCGTTCGAGTGGTACAACACGCCCAACATCCACCTGTTCACCCTGAAAGACTTTCTCGCGCTTTGCCGCGAAGACAACATCGAGGTTCTGGATCTGATTTGCCAGGGGCGGGGCTTTTCGGAGCGTCTCCTGTTGGCCTTGGGCTGGAAGAATTTGGGCGCCTCCCGCGTCATCGTGCGCATCGCGAAGGGAAAATAACCATGGAGAAGTGGCTTGAAGAGAATCTGGGCACCCTGACCGAAGCGTTCTCGCCGTGCAAGAATTGCCCGGTCGCCAACACCGAGCGGGACGTCAACCTGCCCGGCACAGGCTCGGTCATCGCCGTGCTTGAACTGCTGCTGGCCGTGCTCTACCCCGGCTGCCACGGCCAAGCCCCCATCGCGCACGAGAACTGCCAAAGCCATCTGAAAACGGTGCTGCGCGACATCGCCCTCAACTTGCACGACCAGACGCACCGCGCCTTCGAGTACGCCTGCCGCCGCACCAAGTGCGGGGACTGCCATGACTGCGCGCAGAAGGCGCAGAAGGCCGTCGCCGCGCTGCTGAACGGCCTCCCCGCCATCCGCGACATGCTCGAGCAGGACATCCAGGCCGCTTACGAGGGCGACCCCGCCGCCATGTCGACCATGGAGATCGTGATGAGCTATCCCGGCCTCTACGCGATCACCATCCACCGTATCGCGCACATGCTCTACGCCCAAGGCGTGCCCCTCATCCCGCGTGTCATGGGCGAGCACGCCCACTCGAAGACCGGCATCGACATCCACCCCGGCGCCACCATCGGCCCGGGATTCTTCATCGACCACGGCACCGGCGTGGTGATCGGCGAGACCTGCCGCATCGGCAAACGCGTCAAGCTCTACCAGGGCGTCACGCTCGGCGCGCTCAGTTTCGCCAAGGACGAAGCGACCGGCATGCTCGTGAAAGGCACGAAACGCCATCCTGATGTTGAGGATAACGTGGTGATCTACGCAGGCGCCACCATCCTCGGCGGGGACACGGTCATCGGGCACGATTCGGTCATCGGCGGAAACGTCTGGCTCATCCAGTCCGTGCCGCCCGGCTCGAAGGTCTACAACCAGACCCCCCATCCGGTCATCCGCCCCGCTTAATGCGGGCGAAGCACGCAACCCAACAGAAACATGAAAAAAAACGCCGAACGCCCAACGCCGAACGCCGAACTTCGAGGTTGGGAGTTCCGCGTGCCGTGTTCGGCGTTGGCGTCCCGTCCCGCATCCGATCTTCCGGCCTCCGAATTCCAGGCGCGCGTCAAACGCCTGCTGGCGCGTCAGAAAAGGCAGCGCCTCGACGCGGTGCTCCTCCTCACGGAGATGAACCGCTATTACTTTACCGGCCTTAGAACCACAAACGGGATGCTGGTCACTGAACCCTCCAAAGCCCCGGCCTTCTACACCGATTTCCGTTACCTCACCATGTCCCGGCGTCTCGCGCCCTGGCTGCCCTGCCACAGCATCCGGCGGCCGGCTGACGAGCCCTCTGTCCTGGCCGGCCTTGGCGCAGGCTGGCGCCGGATCGGTTACGAGGGACACATGGACGCCGCGCGTTTCCTGCGCCTGAAAGCGGCGTTGCCCGACGCCGAATGGGTGGACGCCAGCGTCATGCTCTCCGAACTGCGTGCCGTTAAATCACGCGCCGAGCAGCGGCTGATGCGCGCCGCCCTCGCGGCCAACGACCGGCTCTTCGCCTCCCTGATGCGGCAGGTCAAACCGGGCATGAGCGAATGGGAAATCCGCGGCATCGCCAGACGGGAAGCCGACCTTCTGGGGCAGGGCGAAGCCTTCGACACCATCGCGTGCGTGGGGCGCAACGGAGCGGAGTGCCACCACACCCCCGACGGCACGGTGCTCAAGCACGGCCAGCCGCTGTTGGTGGATCTCGGGCTCAAGTTGGATCACTACTGTGCGGACCTGACGCGGTGCGTCAGTTTCGGCACGCCTGCCCCGCTCTACCGGAAGCTCCACGCGATCGTGCTTGCGGCCAACCGCAAAGCGATCCGCGCCATCCGTCCTGGCGTGCCCTGCCGCGCCATCGACGCGGTCGCGCGCAAACACATCGCAAAGGCGGGGTACGGCGCGTATTTCGGCCACAGCCTCGGCCACGGCCTGGGTCTGGAGGTTCACGAGCCGCCCAGTTTTTCGCCGACGTGTGAAACCCTGCTGGAACCGGGAATGGTGATCACCGTGGAGCCCGGCATCTATCTGCCGGGCAAACTGGGTATCCGCATCGAGGATGTGGTCCTGGTGACCCGCACGGGGTGCGAGGTGCTCACGCACGCCCCGCGCACGTTCTGTCCCAGAGCACACAAGGAGAACCTGCCATGAAAACTTCTTTAACCGTGCTGTTCCCCCTTCTGGCGTTCCTCTCCGGCGCGGAGGTGAATCTCCCGCCGTGCGGCGATGCGCCCGGCAGGGAGGAAGCGCTGCGGGCCGCGCTTCCCGACTCCTTCGCGGCCGCCGCCGAACAGTACCGCGGCATGCTCAAACGCATGGAAGGCACGCGGGACAAGTTCCCGCGCCGGTGGGAAAACAACGCGCTCGTGACCGTCGAGCCAAAGGATTGGACCAGCGGTTTCTTTCCCGGCTCGCTCTGGTACCTCTACGAGCACACACGGTCGCCCGAGTGGAAAGAGGCTGCCCTCCACTACACCGCCATGCTGGAGCGGATCCGCCACTACCCCTGCAACCACGACATCGGCTTCATGCTTTTCTGCAGTTACGGCAACGGCCTGCGCCTCGCCAATCCCGACGGCTACAGGGAGGTGCTCCTCGACGGCGCCGCCGCGCTCTGCCAAAGGTACGTGCCGCGTTTAGGCATGATCCGCTCATGGGACAGTTATAAAAACCCGGTCATCATCGACAACATGATGAACCTCGAGCTGCTCATGTGGGCCGCAAAACAGGGCGGTGAAAAACGCTTCGCCGACATCGCCATCAGTCACGCCGACCAGACGGACGCCCGCCACTTCCGCCCCGACAACAGCGCCTACCACATCGTGGACTACAATCCGGTCACCGGAAAAATCTTCGGCTACTATGCCGGGCAGGGCGCATCGGCGGACGCCCCGTGGGCGCGCGGCCAGTCGTGGGGGCTCTACGGCTTCACCATGATGTACCGCGAAACCCGCAAGCCAGGGTATCTGGCGCGCGCGGTCAAATCGGCGGACTTTCTCATCCACCACCGCAACCTGCCCGCCGACAAGATCCCGTACTGGGATTACGAGGCCGCCGACATCCCCGAGGCTCCGCGCGACGCCTCGGCCGCCGCCATCATGGCCAGCGCCCTGCTCGAACTCAGCGCGTTCGCCGAAGTGCCAAAAGCCCTCCTCTACCGCGACACCGCTGTCCGGCAACTCCTCACCCTCAGCTCGCCCGCCTACCGTGCCCCCATCGGCGCGAACGGCAATTTCATCCTGATGCACTGCGTCGGCTATTTGCCCGGCAACAGCGAGGTCGACGTGCCGCTCAACTATGCGGACTATTACTACCTCGAAGGCCTCTTGCGCTTTAAACGCCTCTCCGCATCAGGCAACACGGTGTGCCACTAGCCCTCTCTGTCACACCCGCCTCGTCCATAACCTGAATGTTGAACGTCATCCCCGCGATCATTCGCGGCGCGGTCGCGCGGCGGGCTTGCCTTTCCTTTTTCAGCATTTTCAGGAAAACAGCGGTTGACAGCGCCGGACAATCGGCGTATTTTCGATCCACAGTCAATCCCCGTCCTGCGGGTCTGGTGACGGCGCCGTTGGGGTCGGGACGGGGGAGCAGCCGAAAGGACGAAGGCCGCGGGCCCGTGGCCGTGAAACAGGCAG
>JALHET010000546.1 GCA_022839525.1 Lentisphaerota bacterium | reverse complement strand
TGACGAAATTGCGACCGCAACCGCAATGGTTGAAAAACTCCGGACCAAGGAAAAATGCGACCTCGTCATAGCAGTTGCACACCTTGGCCTCGTAGAAGAAACCGCCGGACAGGTCACCTCCGAAAAACTCGCCGCCGCCGTTCCCGGCATCGACCTGATCATCGACGGCCACTCGCACACCGCCCTTACCGAAGTCAAATACGTCGGAAGCACCCCGATCGTTTCCGCGAACGAATGGGGCAAATTCGTCGGCGAAGGCCGCTTCGAAATCGTGGACGGTACGGTCAAAGCCTTTGCCTGGAAGCCCGTCCAGATCAACAAGAAAGACGCAGTCACCTTTGCGCCCGACGCAGCCGTCGCCGCGATGATCGCGCCCTACAAGGAAAAAGCAGACCTCACCCTCAAGGAAGTCGTAGCCGAAACCTCCGCGCTCTTCGAGTTCGGCGACCGCCTCTCCCGCAAGAAGGAAATCGCCCTGGGCGACATGGTCAACGACGGAGCCATGTGGTACGTCAAGGAAGTGCTCAAGAAAGACGCAGACTTCGCCTTCACCAACGGCGGCAACATCCGCGCAGAACTCCCCGCAGGCAAGATCACCCGCGAGCAGATCACCACCGTGCTTCCCTTCGACAACTGGATTTATCTGACCAAAATGAAGGGCAGCGACGTCATCAAGCTCTTCGAGTTCATCGCATCCATCCCGCAGGGCGCCGGCGCCTTCGCACAGGTATCCGCCGAAGCCCGCTACACCATCGATTACACCAACGACATCAAGAAAGGCGAACTCAAGGACCTCACCATCAAGGGCAAGCCCGTCGATCCCGACGCAGTCTACACCTTCGTCACCAACGACTACCTGATGGGCGGCGGCGACGGCTACGTCGTGCTCAAGAACAACGTCGAAGCCTACAACACCTCGACCACGCTCCGCGACGTAATCATCGCGTACGCCCAGTACAAGAAAATTCTTGAACCGATGACAGACGGACGCATTACCATTGTCGGAGGCATGACCTTCTGAGCTCATTCTCAGGGTTCGATGCTCGATTTCCCTATCCGGATCGAGAATCGAATCTCTTGAAGATTTCGCGCCGCTTTGTCGGCGTACAGTCAGAAGAACCAGGAAGCGGTACGTTTCCTGGTTCTTTTTCTTTCTGCGATACGCTTCCGTACCCTTGTAAAATTTCTTCCGGAAACAGCCTTTTTTA
>JALHET010000545.1 GCA_022839525.1 Lentisphaerota bacterium | reverse complement strand
CGGTGTCGCCTTTGCAGAGCGCCAGATAGGCTTCGAGATAGTCGCACTGGAGCTGCTCCGGCACAGCCTTGCGGTCCACCCGCCCAAACCACGCGACCGCTTCGGCCACGCGATCCTGCAAAATCATATAGCAGGCCACGGCCAGACAATCCGCTGTATCCGGCTTGGCCTTGTAGCTCAGCACCCGCATGAACCGCTGGTACTGTTCGCGGAAACGGGTGTTCAGGATGGTACGGCTCTTGCCGACCTGATGAGCCCTCGGGTTCACCAGCGGCGCGTACTCCAGATGCTGGTAGTCGAAGCGCTCGACCGGCTCGAGCGTCAACAGCGGCGACACCAGCCAGAGCCCGCACCGGTTGGCGAATTCGTGATGCCGTAGGAACTCCCGGATGACGGCGGGATCGTTGTGCAACACGCCGTATGACCAGAGCGTGCTTTCGAACATATGCCGCGACTCCAGCAGTGCCGTGACCTTTTTGAAGAACGTCTTGTCCCTCATGCGCCAGGCGATCGCGGCAAGTTCGCCCTCGATGCGCCGTAGGTTCTGCGTGCCGAGAAACGCCATGACCTCTTCCTCCGTGCCGTTTTGGGAAACCCATGCCCACGAGGTCGTGTCCACCTTGCTCAGCCTCTCGACGACATGGAACGTGAACGGCGCGGCACTGCCGATCACTTGCCCGTCATCCGCCAGCGTGACGGGATAGTGCGGATAGTCGCCCGTGGCCGGGAAATAGAAGAAGTACTCCTGGGTCTGTGTGCTGTACGGCTCAAGCGCCACATACGTCCCTCGCGTGTAGAACCCGCTCCGCACCGGTATCGCGCCCATCGGAATCTGGAGCAGCGCATGCAGCTTCTGGCGGTTTCCGGTGGGATTGGTCAGCACCACCTGCGCCCCGTACACGACACGCGGCAGGAACTCGTCGGTCACCAGCTTGTCGAACCGTTCGCCGTTCTCGACACGCTCGCGGTCGTCCGCCCTGAAAAAGTGCTGCGCCACCAGCACACCGCCGGGCGTCTCCTTGCGCTGCGCCTCACGAATCTCGCGGTGGAAGAGCAACACCGGCGAACCGGGGATCAGCGTGTAGCTCACGCCCTCCGCTTTTTCGGCGTGTTTCCCGGCCGCAAAGGGCAAGTCTAGCACCGCCAGCGCCAGCATCATCTCGGTGAACGTCGTGGCCGTCTCCGGGAAGGCTTTGGACAGGAAGGGCG
>JALHET010000544.1 GCA_022839525.1 Lentisphaerota bacterium | reverse complement strand
GGGGTAGTTGTGCAGACGCTCGTAGGCGGTGCGCAGGTTCGACCCGGGCACCACGTTCAAGTCGCGTCCATCCTCGAAGGCAAAGTAGCCCGTCAGACCGTGATCCGTCTCAACGGGTTTCCGGTAGGCGAGCGTCCTGAACGCCTCGGCGTCAAACGGCTTGTTCCAGAAAGAGATCTCCGCGATCTCGCGGTTCGGCCTTGCCTCCTCCGCCCGGGCGGCACCGAGAAAGCCGCTGTCCAGGCTGGCGTCGAATTCGCAGATGCTGAAAGCCGGAAGGTCGCGCGTAAGGGCGAGCTGGCCGTCGAGATAGAGGCGGAAGGTCGTGCCGGAGCGTGCCAGCCCGACGCTCATCCACTGGAAGGGATCACCCAACTGCCGGTCAACCACCGCGATCTCTTTGGCTATCGTGCCGGGGCCCTCGAGCATCAGGCGGTATGTCTCCTTGGCGGGAGTCCCGGGGATCACTTTCGCGGCAATGGAGAGAGAGAAGGGAAGATTGCCGCCGCCCCGGAGGTTGAGGAGCTGCCCATAGCCGGCCGCCGAGTCGCAGGCGCGTGTCCAGAAATGGATGGCGCCGCCATCCTGGGTGAAGTAGGCACGCTTGGGAAGCTCCATGCAGGAGTTGGTTGAATCGAAAACGAGCGCGCCGCCCTGCTCGTAGATGGTTTCGTTGGCACTCCCCAACTGGCTGGCGATGACGATCTGCTGCACCTGCGAGGCTTTCGGCCAAACCGGGTTGTAAACCTGCGGCAACGACGGGATGGCAATGGCCGTCGGCATGTCGTCCGTCAGGAACGAGGCACACCACCAGACTTCCAGAGTTTTTCCATCCACTGTCACGAGGAAGACGGCGGATGGCAGGGCATTGCTGGAGCTGCCGGTCTCGTCTAAACCGCTGGTGTCAGGAGTGCTGTTTCCGTCAGCAACCGGATCGTGATAGAGCGTCGGGTTGTAGGCCGTGCCGGATGCGGGCCGGTAGAGATAGCCCGGCAGGGAGGGGGCTATGGCTGGCGCGGACCAGCCTGGCGCGATACCGGAGACCGAGCCGCCGCGCAGCTCCGCCTCCAGTCCGACCTCGAGGTCGGACGGCGCGAGTGTGAAGCGGTCGGGGTCGTCGCGCGGGACGGAGTGGACCGGGAGGAACCAGATGTTGTCTTCGGTGGTAAGCTGCAGGAGCGACCAGCCCGTTCCGTACGTGACGAAAGTG
>JALHET010000543.1 GCA_022839525.1 Lentisphaerota bacterium | reverse complement strand
CTTTCGGCCAGGGCGAAAAAACTCTTGCGGTCCGAGCCTTCGACCCGCACCAGGAGGCAGTATTTGCCGTTCAGAAGTATCGCGCCCGAATTGAACGCGGCGTTGATCCCCATCCGCTCCATGCAGTACGGATTGGTTGCGGGGTCGAGGTCGTAGCGCCAGAACAGGGGCGTATGCGCAGCGGTCACCACCGGATTCTTGTAGCGGACGAAAACCCCGTTTCCGGGCAGCACCGGCTCGTTCGGTTTTTCCGTCAGCGCGCGGTATTCGCTTTCCAGCATCGCGAGCCGTTCGTCGAAATTATTCATCATCATAGCGTCTTCCTTATTTTATAGAACCTGTTTCCCCGCCGACTCGGCGAAGAATTTCCATGCAGCACCGCGCATTGTGGTACGAAGTTTTCCAGTTGCCGCCCTTGGGCTGATCGGGGTCCGGCTTTCCGTCGGGACCGACCGCCCAGAACCAGTCGCCTCCGACCGGATCCTTCTGGACAGCGAGAATCCACCGCCACTGTGCGAGCGCCGCGTCGAGAAAGATATTCTCTCCGGTCAGCTGCCAGGCATTGAAGAAGCCCACCAGAGCTTCTGCCTGGCACCACCAGATCCGGGTACGGTCGCGCCTGATTCCGTGCGTCTCGTTTTCGAGAGCCCCGGAACCGGCATCGAAGCCTTCGTCGAGCGCTGTTCGTGCGATGCGGACAACGGCTTCCCGGTACGAAGCCGCAATCCCGGGATCATCGAGTTCCTCGACCGCCTCCCACAGGAGCCAGCTGCACTCGATATCGTGTCCGTACGAAATAACATCGCCGATCGCTTTCCATTCGGCATTGAAGTATAAATCAAGATGCGCATCCGGTCCGAGTATTTTTTCGGTGGTAATGCGCACAAGTTGAGCAAGCGATTCGCGGACGCGCGAAATCGCCTCGTCCAGCGCGGCGGAATCACGGGGGGCGTCTTCGATCCGCGAAGGGTGCGCGCCAAGCCGCGCAGTTTGGTCCAAGGAAACCGTGGACGACCCGGTAGTCGGAGACTCCCCGGCGAATGCTTTCAGGACGCGCAGCAGCGTCGTGTACGCCTCCATCACGTGGAGATTCGTGTTCATCGATTTATCGCAGTCGATGTCCTTGTCGGAGAGCTTGAGTTCGGTCGTCGCGGACCAGTCGCGCGAGCGAGCTTCGAAGTAGCCGCCTTCGTTCCTGTCCCGGGCACGGCCC
>JALHET010000542.1 GCA_022839525.1 Lentisphaerota bacterium | reverse complement strand
CCGGGCACGTTCGAGTGAGCCGTAGAGCAGGCCGAGGAGGACGCTGATGATCGAGATGACGATGAGCATCTCGATCAGGGTGAAGCCGTGATTGCGACCACCCAGTGGTCGCAATGGGGAGTGTAAAAGGGCGCGCCTCCTCAGAGGTCGCAATGTGCCGCATGTCTCGTGTCTTGTGTCTCGTGTCTTTGGCATGGTGTCACCGTTCAAAGTGGATGTCGTCGAGGGTGGGGTCGGGCGTTGACGCGGCTCCGGTCGGGATGTCGGCGGATTTGCGATCCGGGCCGCAGGAAAAAAGCGTGTAGGCTTGGGCGTTGTCGGATGGCAGGTAGATGTAGGGCATGCCCCAAGGGTCAACCGTGCTGACGGCGGTGGTGAGGAAAGAGCGGAAGGTGATGTTGGTGGTGTAGGTGGACGTTGCGAAGCGCACTTCGCAGTGGTCGAGCAGGTTTGAGAGATTGAGAGAGGGGTTCGCCGTCTCGAGAAGCGAATCGGGTGAGCCCTTCGTCTCATCCGCTGTATCGATGACCGCGTACGGGTACTCGCCGAACTGGAGGAACCAGCGGTTGAGGGTTTCGTGCCACTCGCCGAGCTCGGCTTGGGCGCGGCGGATCTTGACGACCGCGTTGACGTGACGCCCGAGGCCGAGCACGAGCCCGAGCAGGATCGAGACGATGCCCATGACGATGCCCAGCTCAATCAGGGTCATCCCGTTGCGCCGCAGGATCCGGGGACAGGCCCGTTTTTTTTCGACACCCGACACCCGACCTTCGGCGTTCGGGCTCAACTCGACGTTCGGGGTTGGGCGGCGGGTGTTCATGTCACTCCTCCATGCGTCCGGCGACGCGGAGAACCTCCTCGACGGAGGTGCGGCCCTCGACCACGCGCAGCCAGCCGTCCTGCCTCAGGGTGACCATGCCTTCTTTCATGGCGAGATCCTTGATGATGTTGGCGGGGCGGCGTTCAACCACCATGGCGCGCAGCGGGTCGGACATGATCATGACCTCGTTGATGGCACTGCGGCCGCGGTACCCGGTGAAGCCGCAGGAGGGGCAGCCGTGGCCGTGAATGAACTCCGCCTCGCCGATGCGGTCGGGGTAGGTCATGGCGATCTCGTTGCGGATGGTTTCCGGGATATCGTAGGCCTCTTTGCAGTTGCGGCAGACGCGTCGCACCAGACGCTGGGCCACGATGCCCTCGACGCAGGAGGAGAT
>JALHET010000541.1 GCA_022839525.1 Lentisphaerota bacterium | reverse complement strand
CGCGCCTGCGAGGATGAGCGAGACGTTGGCACGCGTTCCCAGCTCGAAGGCGCATTGATTTGCACTCGTCGCTTTGAGCGTCAGGTTCGCGAGCTTGACTGTATTCGTTACATCCGTCGGGACCACGACGCGCACAGCCCCTTCCGTGTTCGTGCCGGCCAGCGTGAAGGGACCCGCGCCGGAAAGCACGAGGTTCGAGGTGGCCGGTTCGTATGTCCAGCCGATGTCGGATGCGCCGTCGGAGTCGAGCATGATGTCATTGACCGTCACGCCGAGCGGGGCGGCGCTGGCGGTGGCCGCAAACAGGCCCGCATAAGCAAATGTCAAAATGGTTTTCGCATTCACAATGGTGTTCCTTTGGGTTGAGGGCAAGAGACATGAGACAAGAGACGGGATGGGGTCTCGCGTCTCATGTCTCTTGCCCTTCCGTGTAATTGCGTGTTCCGCTGCAGTCGGGATATCCGGTGCAACTCCAAAAGGGGTTGCCCGCATTGCGGCCCTTGCGGGCGATCATCTTGCGCATGGGCTTGCCGCACTTGGGACACGACGGGGCGCCCTGCGCCGCCATCTGCGCATCGCGTGTTTCCAGACGCGCCTTGGAGAGCCGTTCCGTGAAGCCGCCTTCCTCGCGGAAGTCCGCCGCGAGCGACTCCATCTGCCGGTGCAACAGCCGACACACCTGGTCGATCACCAGCAGAATCGCGTTCGCGGCTATCACCGCATCCTTTGCTTCAAGCCACTCGGCGAACCGCTCCCGCATAGCGAGAATGTAGACACCGAAATCATGGCGTATATTGAGGGCGTCATCACCCGTGAAACGATCCAGCCGCAACGCGAGCACCTTCACAGCGCGCGGATCGTCCGCGCGCCAGGGTGCCTCGCCGCATTCGATGAGAAACGCCTCGTAGTCACCGGCGAGTTCTTCGAGCGAAGCCTTCGCCACGTCATAGAGCCGCAGTTCGGTCTCGCGGCTCGTTCCGGCTCGCGCCGAGCCCTCAACGATGTTTTGACGCGCACTGCGAGCCGCCCCCACCATCTGACCAACGGTCTTGCCGAGCGCGTCGTTAGTGCGGTCGTAGTTACGGCGGCAGAACGCGCAGGTGGCGTGGTACACCAGACACGTATAGCCAAAGGCGAACGTTTTGCGATACCCGCCGTATGCTCCGATGATCTGCGTCGTCTCTTGTCTCATGTCTCTTGTCTTACGGCTGGTCACTGCT
>JALHET010000540.1 GCA_022839525.1 Lentisphaerota bacterium | reverse complement strand
TGCGGAGATTCTGCGGGCCCTTGACGGGGGCATCGACGGTTTCTTCAACGACATGGTCGCGCACACGAACGGTGCGACGGCCTTCTGGGATCTCCGCCGGTTCCTGAAGGCCGCCGAGGGTACGCCTTTCTTGTTCGGCATTTGTCTTGACGGAAGGAGTTCCGCCGAGCAGCAGGTAAAGGAACTCGTCAAAATGCTCTCGACTTACGGCGACCATCCGAACTACCCGAAATGGAAGGATCGCTATGTGGTCGCCACCTACGCCTTCTTCGCGCGGTCGGCGGATGAGTGGCGCGCAATCCGCAAAGGTTGCGCGGACGCGGGATATCCGATCTGGCTGATCGCCAATATCGAGACGGGCTTTAAGGCCTACTCCGACGACCTGCTCCAGCCGTACGCCGGGCTGTTTGAGTGTGCGTATTACTTCGCCCTCAATGGCGCGGCGTGGAACCACAAGCCGCTGGAGCAGGAACTCCGCGAGACGGCGGCGTTCTGCAATCGCAATGGCGCGCAGTTCATGCCGTGCCTCTGGCCGGGCTACTATGGCGCCTGGCTCAACGGACGCAACGGTTTCTACCAACCGTTCCTTGGGTTCGACGCGCTGTTGCGCCGGTATGACTGCGCGCGTATGCTCGACGCACAGTGGCTGCACGTCACCACTTGGAACGACCACGATGAGACGACGCTACAGACGCGACGGCTCGCAACAGGGAATCCGGCGATGGTGCGGGCAATGAGTCGCGAATTCAAAGGTGAACCGGCGGCGAAGGAAGCGGAGATCGCGTTCGCCTATCTCCGCGAGACGATGGTAGGGTCGGTTCTCCGGTTCGAGGCGGTGCGGCTGCCGGCGTCCGAGAAGGAGGAATCCAAGATCAATGGTCGTCTTCTGAACGTCGGCGGCGAGGCCGTCGCCGCGCTCGCGCCGCGCACACTCGGCGAAAACTGGGCGAAATGCGAATGGCTCGTTTCCACGACGCAGCTCGCGGCATCGCCGCTGCTGGTGCCGGAGTTCACGATTACGCGGGGGGAAAAGACGCGCACGGTCAGGTTGCCGCCGGCGTTTCTCGTGACGACCTGCCTCAAGAATCCTGAGACCGTGAAGGTGTCCGAACGTGATCGGCGCATGGTGCGCAGCGGTTTCGATCTCGCGTGGAAGGACGACATTCTCAGCGGGCATTGTGCGTTCGAAAGCGATGTCGCGTTGAAGCGCGCCGTCCTCTAC
>JALHET010000098.1 GCA_022839525.1 Lentisphaerota bacterium | reverse complement strand
GAGGAGGTCTTTTACATCAGCAACCCCGCGATCGGCCTGTGGTCGGTGCGGGAAAGGTTCCAATAGATAGGTATGTTAAGAAAAGACAACAAGCCCAAGCGGAAGGCCAGACGTAACATGCCTGAATATCGTTTTGGCTTTCGTGACAACCCGGCGACGGCGGCATATCGGCATCCGTCATGCGATGGCTACCGAACCGATGGACATTACACCTTGGTTTCGCTTTTTTCCGGTTGCGGCGGTATGGATTTGAGTTTCACCGGCGGGTTCAAGGTGTTTGGTGAGACCTATCCAGCACTCCCTTTTGACATTATAGGCGCATATGACTTCTTGCCTGATGCTGTCGAATGCCACAAATTGAACCTCGGCGATTATGCCTGTCTGGCTGATCTGAAAGAAATCTCTGTTTCCACAATCCCCCCTGCAGATGTCCTTACCGGCGGCTTCCCGTGCCAAGATTTTTCTTCCTCCGGCCCTAAAACGGGATTAGATGGAAAGCGGGGAAAGCTTTATGAGGTGCTCGTCGATTACATGGATGTACACCGTCCCAAACTGGTTGTTGGGGAAAACGTTCCTTATCTCGCACGTTTAAGAGACGGGGCCTATCTGACAGCAATCCTCAAAGCGTTTGAGGGAGCAGGGTATCATTTTGATCTTTGGGAGCTATATGCGCCAGACTACGGTGTCCCGCAAAGTCGCCGCCGCCTTTTTTTCATAGGGGTTCGAGATGATCTTCCCGGTTACCCCGTACAACCAGCCCCCGTGAACCGATACATGACCATTTCTGAAGCACTTGCTGACTTAGATCCCGTTACCGACGAAACAATTACCAATCAAAGTCAATTTTTCGTTTCAACCAAAGCGTCATCAGGCGGAGGACAAGGCGATCATAAGAACGATCCGGGTAAAGTCGCTTACTGCATCCGAGCGAATGCGCGTGGTCGGATCCAGTTCCATCACCATCTTGACCGACGATTAACGGTTCGCGAGTGCGCACGGTTACAAACATTTCCTGACCAGTTCGTTTTCCCCTATTCGACGCAACGAAATCTAACACTGATTGGTAACGCGGTGCCGCCCGTGCTAGGATATCATGTAGCAAAATCGGTTGCGACCTATTTAGCGACCGTTCTGCCAAGAGCGGCCGAAGACGCTTTGCCTCGTCAAAAAGGATTGACGCGAAACAGGCGTTTTCCTATTCAGGAGACATTGTTCGCATGATATCGGATCAAACTCTTGTTGAAATTTTTCTGACACCGATCAGGATCTGCTCGTCATATCGCCCCGCCTTCGGGCATTCAAAATCAGATGGCGTAGGTTTACCTGCGTTCCAAAATTTATATGGGAGTGATCCTTTTTACGCATGGATCGGTTTAGACGATCCGCTTGTCTATGCTACACACAAGGCGGCCGGCGGGCTGACCTCTGTCTACAGACAGATTGGTGTTGGAGCAGAGCGTCTCCTGAGATCCATTATCCAAAACGCCTTGGGATTGAACGAAGAAGAAACAGCTTGGAGCTACCGATATCGCAAACCAAACGGGAAAACCGGAGTTCATAATCTTGACGCAAAAATCTCTTTTTCTGATTTATCGGATGCACAGCGGCGAGTTTTTACTGATTGGGTAGCGGCAGTTGGGCCGTATGTGGAGTTGACACCCGCAAAACTAAAACGGATACAGGGTGTCGTTTTTGAGATAAGGCAAGGCTATAAGAGCGCAGATTCTAAACGTCAGAATGCAGACCTTCGCTTTGGCATGAGTGCCTATCAAGAGGGGTTACTTCCAACGTTTATGATTCTGTCACAGCAAGTCAACGATGCCGTCATTGATAGGTACCGAAAAGACAAAATGGCTGTGTTGACTGGTACACTGGATGGAAACGCGCTATCATCTACATTCACATTTCTCAAGCAGGTTGTCGGGTTTGACCTTGAGGCGTTTTTCAGGAGGAACTCTGAGACACTAAGAATAGAAACGCTGACAATCATTCGATCATTGCTAGAAGCAGAATAAAAGGGAAAGGAAAAGATGTCATGACAGTTCCATTCAAGGTTGATTTGAAAAACAAGGTCGCGGTAGTGACCGGCGGCGGCGGTGTGCTGTGCAGTGCGATGGCTAAGGCGTTGGCCGAGTGCGGCGCGGCGGTGGCTGTGGCTGATCTTAAACTGGAGGCCGCGCAGCGCGTGGCGGACGCGATCACGGCAGCGGGCGGCAAGGCCATAGCCGTGGCCTGCAACGCGCTGGAGAAGGAGAGCCTCGAAGCAGCCAATACCGAGATCGAGAAGAGCCTGGGCCCGGTTTCGATCCTGATCAACGGCGCGGGCGGCAACCATCCCAAAGGCACCACGGCGATGGAGTACCTGAACCCCGATGACCTGCTGAAAGATAACCGCGATTTCGTGACCTTCTACGATCTGGATCCCAAAGGCATCGAGTTTGTTTTCAATCTCAACTTCCTCGGTACGCTGCTGCCGACCCAGGCCTTCACCAAGAAAATGGCGCAGGAGCGCTCGGGCGTGATCATCAACGTCTCGTCGATGAACGCTTTCCGTCCGCTCACCAAGATTCCGGCCTACAGCGCGGCCAAGGCGGCGGTCAGCAACTTCACGCAGTGGATGGCGGTGCACATGGCCAAGGCCGGCATCCGCGTCAATGCGATCGCACCGGGCTTCTTCCTGACAGATCAAAACCGCTCGCTGCTGACCAATCCGGACGGCAGCATGACCCCGCGCTCCGAGAAAATCATGGCGCACACACCGATGGAGCGTTTCGGCGATCCGTCCGACCTGATCGGCGCGTTGCTGTGGCTGGTCTCGGACTCGGCGGCAGGCTTCGTGACCGGCGTGGTGGTACCGGTGGACGGCGGCTTCGCGGCTTACAGCGGCGTGTAGTCTTTGGACGATCAGGCTGATCCGACAAATCAGACAGATCAGCCCCTCACTTAACTCGAAACTCTTTCGAATCCCTCGAAAAAAAGGAAAACAACCATGGCGAAGAAAGCAACCAAAGCAGACATCGGGCTCATCGGCCTCGCGGTGATGGGCGAAAACCTCATTCTCAACATGGAGAGCAAAGGCTACACGGTAGCCTGCTACAACCGCACGGTCGCGAAGGTTGACGCCTTCATCAACGGCCGCGGCGCGGGCAAGCGCCTGATCGGCTGCCGCTCGATGCAAGAACTGGCGGACAGCCTCAAGAAACCGCGCCGCGTGATGATCATGGTCAAAGCCGGAGCGGCCGTGGACCAGACGATCGAAGCGCTGCTGCCCGTGCTGGAAAAAGGCGACATCATCATCGACGGCGGCAACAGCCACTTCCCTGACACGATCCGCCGCACACGCTATCTAGCGGAAAAAGGCCTGCGCTTCATTGGCGCCGGTGTCTCCGGTGGCGAAGAGGGCGCACTGTTGGGCCCGGCCATCATGCCTGGTGGCGATGTCAAAGCGTGGCCTCACGTGAAGGCAATTTTCCAGGATGTCGCAGCGAAGGTCGAAGACGGCACGCCCTGCTGCGCTTGGATCGGTAGCGACGGTGCTGGTCACTTCGTCAAGATGGTGCACAACGGCATTGAGTACGGCGACATGCAGCTCATCTGCGAAGCGTACGACCTGATGGCGCGCGGTCTCGGCATGTCCGCCAAGGAGATGCAGAAGGTCTTCGCTAAATGGAACACTGGCGACCTCGACAGCTATCTGATCGACATAACCGCGGACATCCTTTCGCAGTATGATGAAGAGACCGGCAAGCCGATGGTGGACATCATTCTGGATACGGCGGGCCAGAAAGGCACAGGCAAGTGGACCTCACAGGCCGGGCTTGACTTGGGCGTGGCCATCCCGCAGATCGCGGAGGCCGTTTTCGCACGCTGTCTCTCGGCGATCAAAAACGAGCGCGTCGCGGCTTCCAAGGTGTTGAGGGGACCCGCTGCCAAAGTCGCCGTCGATAAAAAGCTTTTCGTGAAGCAGTTGGAACAGGCGGTCTACGCCTCGAAAATCTGTTCGTACGCGCAGGGCTACCAGCTCATGCGCGCGGCGGCGGACGAATACAAGTGGGATTTGAACTATGGCGAAATCGCGCTGGTGTGGCGCCAAGGCTGCATCATCCGCGCCCGCTTCCTCGGCAAGATCAAGGAGGCTTTCGATGCCAATCCGCAGCTCGCCAACCTGCTGCTCGACCCTTACTTCAAAAAGACCGTCGCCAAGGCTCAGAGCGCGTGGCGTACTGTCATCAAGACGGCTATCGACCTTGGCATTCCGGTGCCGGCCATGGGTACCGCGCTCAACTACTTCGACGCCTACCGCAGCGCCCGCCTGCCGGCGAACCTGCTGCAGGCGCAGCGCGACTACTTCGGCGCGCATACCTTTGAGCGTGTTGACAAGCCGCGCGGTGAGTTCTACCATCATATCTGGACTGAGAGTGGAGGCAGTACCGCCGCTTCGACTTACACTGTGTAGTGTGATCGTTCACCTCGTAAAGAAGAGAGAGAAAAAACGTTATGAAAAAACTCGGTAAAATTCTGATGTGGCTTGTGATCGTAGTCGTGGTGTTGCTGGTGGCGGCAATTCTGACGCTGCCGATGACCATCGGACCGATCGTCAAGACCGCCGCCTCGGTGGGCGGCCCCAAAGCGCTGGGCGTGCCTGTGTCGGTCGGCGATGTCAAACTCAGCCCCCTGGCAGGCAATCTGGTCATTTCCCACGTGCAGGTCGGAAACCCGAAGGGGTATTCGGACAAGAATGCGTTCTCCGTGGATAAGGTGGAAGTCGGCCTGAACCTCAAGTCGCTGTTGAGCGACACCATCGTGGTGCGCAAGATCCAGATCGTTGCGCCGTCCATCACGTTCGAGAGCAAGGACGGCCAGTCGAACTTCGACGCCATGCTTTCCAACGCCAAGAAATCTTCGGAGGCCGAGAAAGCCAAGAAGCCCGAAGAGAAAAAGGCGGGCAAGAAGGTGATCATCGAGGAGTTCACGTTGAACAGCGGAAAAGTCTCGTACGCCTCCGGCCTGACCCTAGGCAAGGCGATGACGCTCCCCCTGCCGTCGGTCACCGTGCGCGACATCGGCAAGGCGTCTGGCGGCACGACCGCCATCGACGCACTGACCGAAGTCATCAACGGCATCCTCAACGGCCTCACCCAAGCGGTCACCGGCGCGGCTGGCGCGGCTGGCGATCTTCTGAAAGGCTTGGGAGACTCCGCTTCCGGAGCGGTCAAGGGCGCGTCAGAGGCGCTCAAAGGTGCGGCAAGTAGCGCGACGGACGCGGCCAAAGGCGCGACGGATGCGCTCAAAGGCGCGGCAGGTAGCGCAACGGACGCGGCCAAAGGCGCGACGGATACACTCAAAGGCGCGGCAGGTGGCGCAAACGATGCGGCGTCTGACGCGGTCAAGGCCGCAGAAAATGCAGCGAAAAGTGCGGGCGACGCGGCGAAACAAACAACGGACAAACTGAAGAAGCTGTTTAAATAAGTCGCTTCCACAGACGACTTCCAACGCAGCCTCTTCCTCTTGCACGGAAGGGGCTGTGTCATTTTATGCGGATATGGCGAACCTGTTCCAAACCCTCGAAGTCACCGCCGCACGCGGCGCGGAGGGGTTGATGCCCGAAGCGCGCGGATGCATTGCGGCGGCGTTGCTTGCGCTGCAGGAGCCGGACGGCGGGTTTGCGGGATTGGACGGCAACTCTGACCCGTACTATTCGCTTTTCGCATGGCTTGGCCTACGGGCGCTCGGCGCGGCCTATGACCGCAACCGGCTGTGCGCCTACATGGCCGCACACCGGCGCGACGCAAACGCGGTCGACGCGCAGTGCGCGGCCTTCGTGCGGGCCTGTGAGGGGCACCCTCCGCACCTCCCGTGGCCCACGCCCGGAACCGCTCTGCTGCGCGGCGACACACACGGGGTATACACTGCCTTCATGCTGGCCTTAGCCCTGGGCGATGTGCCGCGCTGGCTGGCGCGTCTGCTGTGGCGGAGGCAGAAGCGCTTGTTTGCGGCAAGTCCCGTCGAACACGCGCCGACTCCGCGTCTTGCGGCAGGCTTGCTTCTGGCTAGTTTGGCGGGTGAATGTGCCTCGGACATCCTCTCCGTGCTGACATCACGCCGGTGCGCAAACGGCGGTTTCGCCTCCGCGCCAAAGGCTTTGCCCGACCTGCTCGCCACAGCGGTCGCGCGGTTTTCAATCGGCAACCAACCATCGTCCATCGGCGGAGAAAGAGAGGCTGACCTTGCGTTTGTCGAGGCGTGCTGGCGGACGGACGGACTGTTTGGCGCGTCGCCCACTGCCGGACGCGGCGACGCCGAACACACCTTCTACGGCCTGCTGGCGCTTGGCACATGCCGGTAAAAAAGCCCGCACAGGGGAAAGATTCCACCCCCTTCTGTCCATATATGGTGTAACTTTGTTTGTTCACCATGAACGGCACACCCGACATTCCGAACGTATCCGATGAGGCCAACCGCGCCCTGCTTGCCGTCCAATTCGCGCTCTTCGCGTACATCTGCGCGCTGATCGGCGACACGCAGGACGCGCAGGACGTGCTACAGGAAACCAACCTGAAGCTCTGCCGGGAACTGGGCACGTACGACCCGTCACGCCCCTTCCTGCCGTGGGCAAAGCGTGTGGCCTACTACGAGGTTCTCTCTTACCGCACACGCAAGTCCCGCGACCGCCTGACGCTCGCCGACGATTCCTTTTTCGAGCAGGTGGCCGAAGACGCCGAAAACGCTTTCGACGACACGGAAAAAGACATGGCATACCTGGACGTCTGCATGAGGAAACTGTCGGCGTTCGCCCGCGATTTGGTCGAGGCGCGCTACATCAAAGGCGTCTCGGTCAAGGATTTGGCCGGCGCGCGCAAGTGCTCCCCCAACGCCGTGTCGCTGATCCTGTTCAAGACGCGACGGGCTCTGGCGCAGTGCATCGAGAAGGCGCGGCTCGGGGAGGTTCCATCATGAAGCCGCAACGCACCATTCTCGACGAGTTTGAAGAC
>JALHET010000539.1 GCA_022839525.1 Lentisphaerota bacterium | reverse complement strand
CGGGGAAATGATCTGGCGCCTCGCCCGCAAGGCCGGTTGGAAACTCGACAAGGTTGCCGCAGAAGCGTTGTGGGTTGCCATCATCACCGACTCCGGACGTTTCGCCTACGACCAAACCACGCCCGCCACACTGCGCTGCGCTGCGGACCTGTTGCGTTACGGCGTCCGCACCTCCCTCATCAACGACAAACTCTACTGTTCGTTTAGCCGCGTCTCGATGGAACTTAAAAGACGCGCTTTCCGCACGTTGACCGTCTCCGAAAACAATGAGGTCGCCTCCGTCACGCTCACCGGGCAGGATTTCGAGGATACCGGGGGAACCAAGGCCGATGCGGAAGACGTCATCGAAATCCCCCGCAGCCTGATCGGGAACCGCGTCGCTCTTTTCTTCTATGGCAACGAGGACGACCATGCCGAGACACGGGTCAGCATCCGGACACGCGCCCCGCTCGACGCCACCGTACTCGCCAAACAGTTCGGCGGCGGCGGCCACGCGTGTGCGGCCGGATTCACCCTCCCCGAACCCCTCTCCCAAGCCAAAAAGACCGTCCGCAAAGCCGTCGCGGAGTGGCTCGCGCAATACCCGCCGGGCTGCCGCCCCTGCCGCGATAGGTCACTGTCACTGTCCGCATCCCCGAATAGCCTGTGTCGCGGATCGCCAGCTTGCCGGGAACCGCGTGCGCCATCATCATCGCGTCGACGCCCTCCACCGCACCGCCCTCGGCCATGTCGATCTTGCCGCCCCGCGTCTCTTCAGCCGGACAGCCGAAAACAACCACCTTCCCATCCAGCCCCTCGCGTTCCAGACGCGTCTTGACCATCAGCGCCGCCCCGAGCGCCGCCCCGAGCGCCGCCCCGCTGTTGAGATTATGGCCGCAGGCGTGGCCGATGTCGGGGAGCGCATCGTACTCCGCACAAAAGGCGAAAGCCGGATGACCGCCGCCTGATGCGAATTCGGCACGATACGCTGTCTCCATGCCGCAATACGGTGTCGTGACGGAGAACCCGTGGCGACGCAATAACTCGACCTCCCGACTCACGGCCTTGAATTCCCGGTCGCTAAGTTCGGGATTGTTCCAAAGCCATTTCGACAGTTCAACCACCTCATCGGAACAGTGTACTGCACACTGTAGCGGTTGTTCGGCGCGCCGAATAGGTGCCGCGCCGGTACCGGCCTCCGTCATGGCCACCGCCAGCATTCCCAAGCCGATTCTGAACATTTGC
>JALHET010000538.1 GCA_022839525.1 Lentisphaerota bacterium | reverse complement strand
AACGTACGGCTCTTCACCAGGATGGAAGCTCTGCATTTTGGGCGGAACCTTGCATGAGTATAATTACTCGGTAAGGCTTCGCTCGAAATTTATATGGGTCGAAAACGAAAAGCACATCGAAGATCGTCAACGGGGAAAGATACGTCTCTCGGAAGATCAAAAAACAAGCATCGCAGGCACGAAAGAATTCATGAGACAAACCTGTCGCGACGAGGACTTGGGATGCTCCCTTTTCGATATCGAGTGTCTGGCGGCGGCGTATGAACTCCATATAACACTTGTGACGGATGATATCGACCTGGTCGAGCTCGCAAACCTGTATGAACAGCCCGTTATGAGTTCCATGGATTTGATGCAGAAAATGCTCGCCGAACAGTGTATTACAATTGATGATGTAAAAAGCGTCGTTGCCATGTGGACGTATGACGAGGACTTGCCCTCACACTTTCATTCGGAGTATGTACGGCTTTTCGGGGAGGAGCCTGAGGCTTTCTGAGCCTTCAGGCAGGAATACTATTCAATCAAAATACCCTTCGATGAATTTGACTTGTACACACATACTCACCTCGGCTTTTTACTATTCTCCGAGCCTCCCGTCGAAGAATTACCCAAAGCATCGGGACGCGTTTAGATATCTGAAATCTGCCTTTAGAATCCTGCCGCAGCAATCAGTTCAGTTTCTTTATTTTCTCTGTCCCAGTTTTTCTGCAACCTTGTCGGCGGCGTTCTCGCCGTCCATGGCGGAGGAGACGATGCCGCCGGCGTAGCCCGAGCCTTCACCTGCGGGGAAAAGGCCTGCAAGCGCTTCGCTTTCCATCGTTGTTTTGTTCCGCAGCACGCGTACCGGCGAGGAGGTGCGCGTTTCGATCGCGACCAGTACGGCATCTTTAGTGATGAAGCCGTGCATGAAGCGGTCGAACGACCGGAAGCCTTCGCGCAGGCGGTCGGCGATCGCAGGCGGGAGCCACTGATCGAGCCTTGAGGGGACGATGCCCGGGGTGTACGAACAGTCGGGAAGACTTGCGGAATCTTTCCGCTCGATGAAGTCGGTCAACCGCTGGGCGGGAGCCGCCTGTCCCTTTCCGTGCTTTTTTGCTTCCTGTTCGAGCCATTTCTGGTAGCGGACGCCGCAGAGGGTCGCCGATACATCGGCCGCCGATGTATCGGTCGCCGAAGTATCGGCCGAAGTATCGGCCGAGGTATTGGCGGCGAACCGTTCGGGGGCACATGCAGAACGAGTACACACCGCGGCCGTCCACCTGCGCGGTCAGCCGGTATTCCGCCGCGCCCATTGCCTGCGCTGCCTTGTTGCCGTGGTACTGGATGCGGTCGATGAGCTCGCGCGGGTGCTCTACGCGGACGCCTATCGCGAAGCCTTTAGCCTCGATGAGCGGCTTTCCTCCGGTTGCGCCTTCGCGTTCGAGCCGGGCAAGAAGTTCGTAAACGTCGCGCGCTGAATGGCCGGTCGCGAGTATGACGGCCGTGGCAGGAAGCGTGTATTCTTCACCCGCGCCGGGCGCGCCTGCTTCTGCAGGCGCCGTCGATTCAGCTGGCGTTGCCTTCTGCCGGACGCGCACGCCGGTTACACGACCGCCGGCGGTTTCAAAGCCGACGCAGGCGGCGCCGAAGCGGAGTTCGCCGCCGTGCGATTCGATGGTTTCACGCATGCGGTTGATGACGCCGGGCAGCCGGTCGGTGCCGCCGGACTCGAGACGGTCACGATCAGCAGCCCGTCACGGCGGTCAACGTCCTCGACATGGACCCCATCGAGGCCGAGCAGCAAGTCGCAGCGGGAACACGGGCAGGCGGCAGAGCACGCGTCAGCGCACCCCGAACTATCGTGAGACACGTCGAGGTCCTCGGTTGGAGCAGCAGTTGGAGCTACTGATCCTCGGG
>JALHET010000537.1 GCA_022839525.1 Lentisphaerota bacterium | reverse complement strand
GACCTGTGATGATGTCTTCCATTGCATGTGGGTTGGCGAAGGTGGCGGTTCCGACCTGGACGGCACTTGCGCCGGTCATGAGAAATTCGACGGCGTCCTGCCAGGTCGCGATGCCGCCGAGGCCGATCACGGGGATAAAGCCCGGGGAGAGTGCGCGCGAAGGATGGCACTCACTCACGCCGAGCACGACGTCGCGGAGCATGCGGAGGGCGATCGGGCGGATCGCCGGTCCTGCAAGCCCGGCAGTTACATTGTCGAACACCGGCTTTGCGCGTTCGATGTCGACGGCAAAAGACTGGAACGTATTGACCAGACTGAGCGCATCCGCCCCGGAAGCGACGACCGATTTCGCGACGTCGACGAGGTGCGGGGCGTTCGGCGAAAGCTTGACCACAAGAGGCTTCTTTGTCGCCTTGCGCACGGCCGCGGTGATGGCGCCGGCAGCATCGCAATCGAGGCCCCAGGCCATACCGCCCGCCTTGACGTTCGGACACGAAATGTTGAGCTCGATCATGGGCACGCCGGTCGCGTCCAGAAGCTCGGCCCCCTCGACGTAGGTTTCCATCGTCGAACCGGAAAGGTTCGCGAGCACCACGGGGCCGAGCGAAAGCATCGACTTGAGTTCGTGCTCGATAAAATGCGGGATTCCCGGATTCTCGAGTCCGATCGAGTTGATAAGACCGGACGGGGTCTCGACAAGACGCACGCCCGTGTTGCCGCTTTTCGGCGCCAGTGTGAGTCCCTTCGAGCAGATGCCGCCGAGGCGAGAGACGTCGATAACGCGCGAGTATTCGCTGCCGTAGCCGAAGGTTCCCGACGCGGCGATTACCGGATTCGCGAACCGTACGCCGGCTAACGAAACTGAAAGATCAATATTTGTCACATTCATTGTTGCAGATTTGGCGCTCACAGGATAACCTCCGCGGCATCGAACACCGGACCGTCCACGCAGCAGCGGCGGTTTCCGTTCATCGTGCGCACCGTGCAGCCCAGGCAGGCGCCGGCGCCGCAGGCCATGCGTTCCTCGAGGCTCAAAAACCCGCGCACCGGGTGTCCTGCGGCCACGGCCTCGTCGATGGCCCCCTTGACGTAGCGGAGCATCGGCGTCGGGCCGCACGCGTACACGAGGTCGTAGGCGGCTGCGTCGAACACGGCGGGCAGCATGCCCTTCACCCCGGCGGAGCCGTCCTCGGTCGTGACGACGAGCTTGCGGGCCCGCGCTTCG
>JALHET010000536.1 GCA_022839525.1 Lentisphaerota bacterium | reverse complement strand
TACTCGATCAGAGCCGCTGGCAGAGGTTGTAAGAGGAACAACCGTAGCTCCGCCGCCGTTTAGGGTGTATGTCAATGTGACAGTTTTTGCTTCGCGGCCACCTGTCATCGCCGAATCGTCAGCAATGCCGGAGAACACTACATCTGAGTTGCTTGCTGTAACGGATGCAAGGGGAGCTGAAATGATCGCGCGAGGATCGGCCAAGTCGACCGTATAATCTGCGGATACAACAGCGCTGGCATTGCCGGCGTTATCAGATGCGCGGACTAAAATCTGTTGAGTCGGACCTTCGACTGTCGATCCGAAATCTTTAGTGAAGTACCATGTTGTCGTTCCTTCAGGCGAAGTCCAAGTTGTTCCGTTGTCAAGCGAAACTTGAACAGCGGCAACGCCGGAGCCGGTCTCTGTTACCGTGCCGCGGAAGGTGTGTTCGGTCGTCGTTACATTGATGTTCGCTCCGCCGCCGGTGATTGAAACCACAGGATCTATAGAGTCGACATAGAGTTCGCGGGTCAGCGTTTGCGTGTTTCCTGCGACATCGGTCAATACTACCGAGTACCGGTACAATCCCTGAGCCGGTGCGGATTTTACGCTTGTCCAACTACCGTCGGACAGAGGAGTCAAGGAAACAGGAGCGCCGACCGTACCGTTATACGTCTCTGTCACTACAAGAGAGTGTACGGCGTTTCCGTCGGTCGCCTTGCCGCCGATCGTGAAGCCGCCGGTGCGGAAGCTTCTTTCAGCAGTATTCACAAAGGTTTCGGTAAGAACCGGATTCGCCTTGTCGTAAATAACCGTGCGCACAGGAGTTACGGGGCCGTAGTTCTGGAGAGTCGCATTATACGTGTCGTCCGCGAAGCGGGCCCACAGGTAATAGGTTCCTTCGGCGGCGATGCCGGAAGCCACAAGAGGAACGGTTGCGGAGAATCCGCGGCGCTCCGTCGGTTCGCCCTGGTCGGTGATGCTGTTCGCGCGTTCAGCGGTTGTCCAACCGGCAAGATCATCGTATGAAGGCGGTTCCGCGCTGGAAGTGAATTTCAGAATCGCTTTTTCCAGGTCGGAAGAAGCAAAGCCGCTCGCCGCGACCAGAGATTCCGTCACTACCGCTTTCCCGGCAGCCACATGACCAAATTTCTTGGGAACGGGTTCGGAAATGGAAATCAACGCAGGAGGGGTATTGTCGGCAAGGAAGGTGATTTCCCGCTTGCTCGATGTATAGATTCCGT
>JALHET010000535.1 GCA_022839525.1 Lentisphaerota bacterium | reverse complement strand
TGTTTTCTTCCTCGCCGGGAAGCACGGTTACGGTTACGGGACTTGTCATGAGCGGGAGTATAGACTCTTTTCGGCACTTTGTATCGCTGCGCACCGTTACGCAGCGCGAATGTTGTTCCTTGACGCCGCTCATCTGCCTCTGGTATGCTGTCGTGTAGGTACACGCGGGGTAAACATGACTGTAACAGAAATCGCAAAACGTGCGGGCGTCTCCATCGGGACGGTCGACCGTGTCCTTCATAACCGGGGACGCGTATCCGAAGAAACCAGAGAACGAATTCAGCGCATTATCGACGAAAGCGGCTACCAGCCGAACGCGCTCGCCCGCCACCTCAAGCGGAACCGGGACTACCGCATCGGCGTGCTCATTCCCGAACTGGACAAGGAAAGCCGGTACTGGAACCTCCTGTACAACGGCATCCTCCGCGCCGTTTCGGAACTTTCTGCGTTTTCCTTCAGACCGGAACTCTTCCAGTTCGTCCGTCCGGACCGCAATTCGCTCGCAGACGCCTTTGACCGCATGGCCGCCTCCGATTGCGCCGCCTATATTATCGCACCGGTTATCCAGGAAGACATTCTGGTGCACCTGAACGAACTTGATAACGGGGTTCCCTACGCCTTTATCGACACCGCCCTTCCCGGTGCGGTGCCGCTGACCACCGTGGCCCAGAATCCTCGCCGCGCCGGATTTCTTGCCGGCAGACTCATGGAGCTTCTGGGCAAGACCGGCGGCACCTACGCCGTGCTCAAACCATACAGCGAAGCCTGGAACCTGAACGAACGCGCCCGCGGCTTTATTGACTGGTTCCGGGGCAAGGACGGCTTCCGGCTGATCGACCTCGTCTGCTCCGAACTCCGCATGGACGACGCTTACCGCATGCTCGACGACGTCTTCCGCAGCACGGACGACCTCAAGGGTATCTTTGCCGTATCGTCCATCGGCCACCTGATTGCAAGCCACGTCGTAAAACGTGGCATGAAAGAAAAAATCTCCATAATCGGCTACGACCTCGTCGACGAAAACGTCCGCCTCCTCCGCGACGGCGCCATCGACTGCCTGATTTCTCAACGTCCCGAAGAGCAGGGCCGTCTGGTTATCCAGCAAATCTACCGAAAGATCGTCCTTGAAGAAGAGCCGGTCCAATCGATAGAGATGCCGTTCGACATTTACTTCCGCGAAAACCTGCCGTAATGGGCGCACGATCCATCGGGTCCGCTCCTCGATCCG
>JALHET010000097.1 GCA_022839525.1 Lentisphaerota bacterium | reverse complement strand
GGACGACCCTCTATCCGGGTGTTGCGGAAACGCTCCGCGCCTTGAGGGCGGCGGGTTGGCATTTGGCGGTGGTGACCAACAAACCCGGATTGCTGACGCGCCCGATTCTGGAAGGTCTCGGCATCTCGGTGTTTTTCGGCGCGGTCGTGGGCGGGGGCGATTGCCCTGTGCTTAAACCCGATCCCGCGCCGCTTTTGATGGCGGCCGCGCAGATGGGCGTGACGCTCGATGCGGATGACTGGATGGTCGGCGACAACTTTACGGATATGGAGGCGGGCCGCCGTGCGGGCGTGAAACGCTGTTTCTGCCGCTTCGGCTTCGGCCAATTGCGCGGCGAGACCTATGACCTCGCCGTAGACAGCATGGAGGCGTTTGTCGCGTTAATAAAATAAAAGGGAAAGAAAGGGGCATCACGTATGGTTCACGAAAGGATAGGGCGGTGGTTGCGGGGGCTTGGCGTGGGGGCGGTGGGCGTTTGCGCGGCGATCCAAATAGGCGGGTGCTTTACGACTCCCCAATCAACGTTTTCCTCACAGGCGTTTTCGCCTCCGGCTGAATACGCCGGCAAATATGGCGCGTTCAGGTCGCCCCTTAAATTTGATAACGGTGATGAGGTCAAAACGCGCAGGGATTGGAGCCGGAGGCGGGAGGAGATCCTCAAAAACTGGCATGGGCGGATGGGGGAGTGGCCGCCGTTGCTCACCGGGCAAAAGCTGGAGTACCTTGAAACCGTCCGCAGGGAAAACTTCACCCAACACCATGTCAGGTTTAACTGGACGCCCGACGAAAAAACGGATGGCTACTTGCTGGTTCCGGACGGTAAGGGTCTAAAACCGGCCGTGATCACCGTCTATTACGAGCCGGAAACGGCAGTCGGCATCAAAGGAAAGGCATACCGCGATTTTGCCCTCCATCTGACGCGGCAGGGGGTTGTCACCCTCTCTATCGGCACGCGCGAAGCCTCGGCTAAAGGTGAGTATTCGTTGTACTATCCCAGCATAGAAAACGCCCGGGTTCAGCCCCTGTCCATGCTGGCCTACGCCGCTGCCAACGCCTGGCATGCGTTGGCGAACGTTGACGGTGTGGATCCGGACCGGATCGGGATCATGGGGCACTCGTTCGGGGGGAAATGGGCCATGTTCGCTTCCTGCCTGTATGAGAAATTCGCGTGCGCCGTCTGGTCCGATCCGGGAATCGTGTTTGAAGAAACCCGCCCTTCAGTCAATTATTGGGAGCCTTGGTATTTGGGGTACCACCCGAAACCGTGGCGGAAACGCGGGCTCATGACAGGAGACAACCCCGGCAGGGGGTTGTACCTGAAGCTTCGGGAGGAGGGGTATAACCTGACCGACCTTCACGCATTGATGGCGCCCCGGCCCTTCCTGGTGTCCGGCGGGTCGGAAGACCCTCCGGAACGCTGGATCGCCCTGAACCACAGCATCCGGGTCAACGCGGTGTTGGGATACAAAAACCGTGTCGCGATGACCAACCGGGCGGAACACTCGCCCGATGCGGAGTCCGTCCGGCAGATGGTCGCGTTCTTCGTCCACTTCCTGCGCCCCTGACACAAACGCCCGGCACTCACCGTTCACGTTATGGGCGAGGCGGCTTCCACATATTGAAAGGTGTGGAAACAGAGCGGCCCGGAATGGGGCGCTGCGGAACAGCGGGCACTGGGAAGCGGATGTTCAGGCATATCTACGGCGGCGCCCGAGGGGCGTGTTGCGGTAGGCATGGGTAAATCCGGACTGGGGAGAACAAGGGCGCCGGGGGTGAGGCGGTCCAGTTTGTCGCCCACCCACCCTTCGGTTCCGCCGCGCCGGACAAGAGTTAGCTCGAAGAAGACGGGATGGTAATGCCGCATGTCCCCGAACGAGTGTTCCCGTAAAACGTAGCAGGCCACGAGGTCGGCATTGAAAAGGTGAACCGGAAATTCGGCGGTCAGTTGCATCGTGACACACAGCAGATATGACGGTTCTGTCCACTGCAATGGAATTAAAAGGCGGAAAGTCAGAAAAAGGGTTTATGTTGGGAAGAGATATTGCCAAGACGTAACGATTGTGTGATACTTATTACAACAGTGATCGTTCTGTCGTTCGGCTCCATTGCCGCTCGCATCACGGTGGCGCGAGGATGGGGATTCTGCCGACAGAAAAGGACGCTGACGAATAAAGAGGTATTAACATGGCGAAACGGATTTGTATTCCCGAGAAAGAATATCAGACGCGCATTAAAAAGGCTGCGGCCTTGGCGGCGAAGCGGGGGCTCGATGTGCTGGTGGTCAACTCGAACGAGGCCGACTACGCGAACGTGCGTTATTTCAGCGATTTCTGGCCTCTTTTCGAGACTGCAGGCGTGGCCATCTCCCCGTCCGGCAAGGCAGCGCTCATGGTCGGCCCCGAGAGCGGCAAGTATTCGGCCGACCGGAGCATGATCTCGAACATTTTCCAACTGATGGAATACCGCGAGTCGGCGGATCCCGCCTATCCGGAGTTCAAGGCGTCGAAATACACCGACGTGTTCCGCTCCATTGGCGTGACGGGCAAAAGACTGAAGATCGGCATCGGGGGCTATCTGGTCAGCAACCCGATCCAGCTGGCCGGGTTGAAGGAGTGTTACCCGAACTGCGAAATCGTCCGCGCCGACGACATCATGGTCGCCCTGCGCAGCATCAAGTCGGAGAACGAGATCGCATGCATCCGCGAAGGGTTGCGCATTACGGAATTGGCCACGAAGGCCGTCATCAAGGCCCTGAAGCCCGGCATGACGGAACTGCAGCTGGTCGGCGTCGCTCAGAAGACCATCTACGAGAACGGGGCGGAGTACGAAGGCCTGCCCATGTACGTCTTCAGCGAGAAATCCACCCGCCACGCGATTTCGCGTTCGACCTATCGCAAAATCCTGAAGGGCGACATTGTCCAGTTGAACCTTTCGGCGAAGGTATGCGGGTATTCGCCCAGTATCGGGATGCCCGTCAGCATGGGCAAACTGGTCGGCCGCAAACGCGAGATCGTCGAGTTCGGACTGGAAGCGCACAAGTGGACCTATAAGCAGCTCAAGGCGGGCGTGCAGGCGTCGGACGTCGCGAAACGCTTCATCGAGCTGTTCAAACAGCGCGGCTATTACGACACGTACCTGTATGGGCCTTGCCACGGCACCGGCATGATCGAAGTGGAGTCGCCTTGGATGGAGAGCAGCTCCAACTATGCGCTGGCCGAGAACATGACGTTCCAGGTCGACACGTTCGTTTCAGACAAGAAGTTCGGCATCCGCTGGGAGACCGGCGTCGCGATCCGCAAGGACAAGGCAGAGGTTCTGTCGAAGCCGATCGGCAAGATTGTGGAGATCGACGTCTAACCGGACAGCGAACGTTCGTAAACAGAAAAGGACAACAGCTATGCAGAGCAAAAAAACGCAACGCAAGCCTGGCATCAACGACGGCACGACGTTTGACGTTGTGTACGGTTTTGACATGGAGACCGATGTCGGCTCTTTCACCCCTTACTACGAGGGTGTGAAACACGGCACGCCGGAACTCCTGAAGCTTCTGAAGAAGCACGGTATCAAAGCAACGTTCTTCTGGACGGGGCATGCGGCCGAGAACAACCCCAAGACTGTACGGCTTGTGCGCGACGCCGGGCACGAGACGGGCTGCCACGGGCTCCAGCACGAAACGCTGGGCGACCCGATCTTCCCGTTGCCCAACAACTATCCGATCCTCCCCTCCGAGGTGGAGGGGCGCCTGCGCGAGGCCACGCGGATCGTGAAGAAGATCAGCGGCGTGAAACCTACGAGCTTCCGCTGTCCGCGTCTCTGGGGAAGCACAAAGGTGGTCAACGTGCTGGAAAGCCTGGGTTATCTGGCGGATGCCACGTTCCCGCTGTATTTCTACAGGAAACCGTTCACGCCGTACCACCCCTCCTCCAAAGACTGGACGAAGCCGGGCAAAATGAAGATCGTGGAGATCCCCAACTTCTGCGACCTGACCATGGAGAGCAATGATCCCTACCAGCGCGACCGCGACCAGTGGCCGATCTTCCGCACGAAAGGCGCGGAGGCTCTGATGGAAAAAGCCGAGAGCTTCATCGCCTATGTCGAGGCCAGGAAGCAGCGCCCCGTGCTGTGTTTCTATCTGCACCCTTGGGAGTTTCATCCGATGCCGCAGGGCTCGCTCGATTTCGGCGAAAGCAGCGTCAGACCCCTGCCGTTCATCGTGAAGAACTGCGGACCCAAGGCGCTCAAGCAGCTTGACCGCCTGTGCGACCTGCTAAAGAAGCGCGGCGGCCGGTTTGTCACCGCAAAGCAGCTCGCAGAAGAGAAGAAATGACGGCGCCGGCGCAGGGGAGACCCCGGCCTGTTTTCTGACAGGCGGGACACGGTCTCCCCTTGCGGCCGGGAACGGCAGCTTCCCGAGCCGGCCGGTCTTATCAAGAGGTGACCATGCCACATGATGCTCTGACTCGACGCCATTTCCTTGCGGCTACGGCATCAACAACGTTGGCCGCATGCGGTGCCGCTGCCGCAGGTGCGGCGGCGGACACCGTTGCCCCTGTCGCGTCTCCGGCGTCCGCCGAACAAGGCTGCCAGCGGCTGCCTGTCGCGCAGTTGCAGAAATGGGAAGCGCTCCAGTACGGCATGTTCATCCACTACGGGCTCGCCACGTTTGTGCAGAACGAGTTCCCCTCGGGCAAGGAGCCCGCGACACTCTACGCGCCGGACCGGCTGGATGTCGATCAATGGGTTTCGGTCGCGCGCGACGCAGGGATGAAGTACATCGTGCTGACCGCGAAGCATGTGGCCGGACACTGCCTGTGGCCGAGCAAGTACACCGACTATACTGTGGCCAACAGCACAGATAAGACCAATGTGGTGGAGAAACTCTGTCAGGCCTGCGAAAAGCGGGGCATACTCCCCGGCCTGTATTACAACAGCAGTGATAACCGCGACCGCTTTGGCAGCCGGATGCTTTTCGACGAGGGTGTCAAATCGTGGGGGGAAATGTCCAACATCCCCAAACCCGCCGAGCGTCTGAAACCGGTCACGCCGTTCACGTCATCGCTGTATCAGACCTTCATGACGGCGCAGATCACGGAGCTGCTGACCCAGTTCGGCCCGATCGCCGAGATGTGGATCGATATGCCGGGCATTCTCGGGCCTGGCTACCGGACGTTCCTGTATCAGGAGATGGCCCGCTTGCAGCCCCAGACCGTTATCATGATGAACAGCGGCAGCAGCGACTTCAGCGAAAACCGCGCCTGGCCGTCGGATCTGGTCTCGATGGAACGGCACGTCCCGTCCAGCGGTTTCTCGAAGTGGCGGACGATCCAAGGGAAAAGATGTTACATGCCCGGCGAGGTGTGCGACCCGATCGGCAAGAATTGGTTCTGGGTGGCCGGGGACGCGCCGCGTTCCGACGAGACGCTGGTGAACCTTTTCAACTCGTGCCGGAAGGGCGGCGCAAACCTGCTGCTGAATGTTCCGGCGGACACACATGGCCTGATTCCGCAAGAATCGGTGGCGGCGCTGATGCGCTTGCGGAAGAACGCGGGAATCTGAATGAACAAAACAACAGAAAAAGGAGAAAAAATGATTCGTCAAGCAGTCTTGTTTCAAGCAAAACCGGGTATGGCGGATGAATACCAGCGGCGGCACAACCCGATCTGGCCCGAGCTGGAAAAAGCACTGAAAGACTACGGCGCCCGCAATTACTCGATCTATGTGCACCGGCCGACCAACATGTTGTTCGGCTATGTGGAGATTGAGGATGAGGAGCGCTTCCAGAAAATCGCCGAAACCGAGGTCTGCAAGAAATGGTGGCGTTACATGACTGAGGTGCTGGTTTGCGAAAGCGACACGAGCGAGAAGGGCAAAGAAGAGGCCTTGGAAGAGGTTTTCCATCTCGATTGATAATCGGGCGGTGACGACAGCGGGCGAACGACGCGCGTTGTCCGTCAAAGCCAGAAAAAGGCGCTTTGAGGCCGGTGACGCTGACACAGTAAAAAGCTTCACCGGCTTTGGGCGTGAAAGGCATGGAGTCCGGATGCGGAAAAAGGAAACGAACATGGGCAGGAATGGCGGGTGGCGTTGCTTAGGGATTCTTCTGTCGGCTGTTGCCGTGAATGTGCCGGCATGGTCTGCCGACGGGGTGTCTCAGGCGTGGCTGAACGCCAGAGAGTGCGGCGCCTCGGGGTCGAAGTTTGAGACGACCGCATCGACCGCGACAGGCTCGTGCCAGATCACGGTGGCGGACGTGGGCGACTTTCAGGTGGGGCAGGGCGTCATGGTGTCGAAGGCCAACATCCATTACCTTCCGACGCGGCTCTGGGGCACGGGCGAGATCTACCGGAACTCGAAACCGGTGACGAACTCCGTGGAGGTGCGGGGCTATGACGGCACGCAGGGGAGCTGGGTGGTCTACGTGCTCGACATCGCGCCGTCCAAGAGGCCAGCCTTCCGGTGGACCGCCGACCTCGGGCGCACCTGGCAGCCGGAGCAGCCGGTCACGCACGGCTGGCAGCCGCTGGAGGGCGGCGTCGAGGTGCGCCTCAACCCGCGCGACTGGGAGACGGGCTATGTGATCGCCATCAGCGCGCGCGACCAGCTCATCAGCCGGATCGAGAAGATCGAGGGCAACGTCCTGACCCTGAGCGACCCGGCCAACCGCACGGTGAAGGACGCCGTGGTCCGGCACAACGACACGTTCGCGCTCCGGGCGGCGGTCGACCGGGCGCTCAAGGAGAAGCGCAACCTTTTCGTGCCGGTCGGGCACTACCGGCTGGCCCATAGCATCCGGGTCAGCAACCCCGCGGCGATCACGATCGAGGGCGCGAGCGCCGTGGACACCGTGCTCGACATCAGCGAGGGCGAAGGCTCCTGCATCCACCTTTTGGAAGGCATCGAGGCCACGGTCCGCAATTTCCGCATGATCGGGTTCATGGGGTTTGAAGACCGCGACATGGCTGGCTACATACATACACGCGGCTCCGTTGGCATCTGGGGCTTTGGGTTAAAGCACTGCAACGCTATCACG
>JALHET010000096.1 GCA_022839525.1 Lentisphaerota bacterium | reverse complement strand
GGTTCCACCATTTCCTCGGTGTCACCGAAGACGGTCTGCCCGCAGTTTTCAGCACAACCGGCAATTCCTATCCGCACATTGTCTTGCGCGGCGGCAAGCGTCCCAATTACGATGCCGAAAGCATCGCTTTCTGCGAAACCGCCTTGCGGGCCGCACATTTGCCGGTCCAGATCATTGTCGACTGCAGCCACGGTAACTCCGGCAAGCATCCGGAACGGCAAGGGATCGTGATGAAAGACCTTCTTTCCCAGATTGAAAAAGGGAACCGCTCCATCCGCGGGTTCATGCTCGAGAGTCACCTCGAAGGAGGGTGCCAGCCCATGCCCAAAGACCCGGCCTTGCTCCGCCCGGGACAATCGGTCACCGACGCCTGCATCGATTGGGACACCACCGAAACGTTGCTGCGTGAGGCGCGTGACCGCTACAAAACGGTGCTCGAAGAACGATACACTTCCTGCGACGGGCACCCCCGGAAAACCAACACCTCACCCCATATGGCGAATGGCCCTTCGGCCCCACAGCAAACACTATGAAGACAAAACACTTAGAAGGACACTACCCCGATGCCACAGGCCACTTCGGTTGCTACGGTGGCCGTTATGTCGGCGAGACGCTCATCTCCGCCCTGACAGATCTGGAAACCGCTTGGAATGCGGCGAAAGAAGATCCCGCCTTTATGGCCGAATTCCACTCTCTGCTGACGAACTACGCGGGGCGTCCCACGCCGCTTGATTTCGCGGAACGACTTTCCAGTCACATCGGGGGCGCGCGCATTTACCTCAAGCGCGAAGACTGTGCCCATACGGGTGCACACAAGATTAACAATGTTATCGGTCAAGGCCTCCTCGCCCGCCGCATGGGCAAGCGCCATGTGATTGCCGAAACCGGCGCCGGACAACACGGTGTGGCCACCGCCACGATCACGGCGCGATTCGGCATGGGCTGCAAGGTTTTCATGGGTGAGGAAGATGTGCGCCGTCAAGCGCCCAACGTTCTGCGCATGAAACTGCTCGGGGCGGAAGTCATCCCGGTCACCTCCGGAACCAGTACGCTGAAGGATGCCATGAACGAGGCGTTGCGCTACTGGGTCGCGGAAGTCGAGAACACGTTTTACATTATCGGCACCGTTTCGGGGCCGCACCCTTATCCCGTTATGGTCCGCGACCTTCAGCGCGTGATCGGCGACGAAACCCGGCGGCAGATGCTTGAGCAGGTCGGCAAATTGCCCGACCTGCTGGTTGCCTGCGTGGGAGGCGGCAGCAACGCGATGGGGCTTTTCTACCCGTTCCTCGACGATCCGTGCGAGATGCTCGGCGCGGAAGCCGCAGGCGAAGGACTCAACACGCCGCACCACGCGGCCTCAATCACCGGCGGATCACCCGGCACACTGCACGGGGCCATGACCTATCTCCTCCAGAACGACGAAGGCCAGATCCAAGAGGCGTGGTCGATCTCGGCGGGGCTCGATTATCCGGGCGTGGGCCCCGAACATGCCTTGCTGCACGATCTCGGCCGCGTCCGCTACGAAGGCGTCACCGACCGCGAGGCGGTGGAGGCCTTCAAGCTCCTCTGCCGACTTGAGGGAATCATACCCGCGCTGGAAAGTTCCCACGCGCTGGCCGCCGCCATCAACGAGGCAGTCAGACGCCCGAAGGATCAGGCGATTGCGGTTTGTGTCTCTGGGCGCGGCGATAAGGATCTCGACCACATCTCTGCCTACATGAAGGCCCATGGATTTTAAAAGGTTCAGCGAAAAACATCCGTCTCACTCTTAATGGGTCTACTAGTATGAACCGCATCGACAAAACCTTTCAGACTCTTTCCACATCCAGCCGCAAAGCGCTCGTCGCCTATCTCACAGCCGGCGATCCCGACTTTGACACCAGCCTCCAAATCCTGCGTACCGCCTGTGAGTCCGGCGTGGATGTGCTCGAGATCGGCGTGCCTTTTTCCGACCCAACCTGCGACGGGCCGGTGATTCAAGCCGCCTCGGCCCGCGCCTTGAAGACAGGCATGTCGTTTTCGAAAAGCATCCGCCTCGCGGCGGAACTGCGCAAAACGGTGGAAACGCCCATTGTGCTTTTCAGCTACTACAATCCGATCTTCAAATACGGTCTGGACAAAGTCGCGAAGGAAGTCGCAGAGGCTGGCGTGGACGGCCTGCTGGTCGTGGATTTGCCGCCCGAAGAGGCAGGACCGCTCACCGGTGCGCTCAAAGGGAAGGACATCCATCTGATCCGTCTGGCCGCGCCCACCACGAAACCGGAACGCATCCGCATGTTGGCGAACGGTGCGGGCGGCTTTCTCTACCTCATCACGCGTCTGGGCGTCACCGGGACCGGCGGGCTGGATTACGCCAACGTTGCGAGACATGCGGCGGCCGTCAAAGCGGCCTGCCCCCATCCCGTGTGCCTCGGGTTCGGCATCAGCACCGGCGAAGACGCCCGCGCGCTTGCTCCCCTGGCGGATGGGTTGATCGTCGGTTCAGCACTCGTTCGCCTGATCGCGCAAACGCCCTCAGATGCTGATCTCCCCATGCTCGTCGCCGCCAAAATACGGGAACTCCGGAACGGCATGGACGCTTGTCCGTGATCGCTCAAGGCGAGTGTCGGCTTGCCAGAAGGTACCCAATTGCGTACGATGAAAATGTGAACGCGTTCGAAAAAATGAATAAGGTTGGCCATGTCTGACATTGATCTGTTTGCGGATACCAGCGAGCCTGCCGATGATGCGGCCCCGTCAACCGCCATACGCCAGCCGCTTGCCGCCCGCATGCGTCCGCAGTGCATCGAAGAGGTTCTCGGCCAAGATCATATTCTAGGCCCCGGAAAACTGTTGCGTCGCGTCATCGAGGCGGACCGCCTGACCAACCTGATTTTTTATGGGCCGCCCGGCTGTGGAAAAACCACGCTGGCCGAGGTCATCGCCCGCGTCACCCGGCGCCGGTTTGAACGCACGAGCGGCGTCCTTTCCAATGTGGCCACCTTGCGGAACATCTGCGAAACCGCCAAGCTTTTCCGGGACGGACCCGGCACCGTCCTCTTCGTGGACGAAATCCACCGCTTCAATAAATCCCAGCAGGACGTGCTCCTGCCCTACGTTGAAAACGGCACCGTCACCCTCATTGGCGCCACCACCCATAACCCCAATATTTTTGTCAACAGCCCGCTCACCTCCCGTTCGCTGGTCTTCGAACTGCGCCCGCTCGACGAGCCGTCCATCGCCGCGCTTGTGCACCGGGCCCTCACAGACACCGCACGCGGCCTCGGCCACCTCACCTCCGCCATTTCGCCCGAAGCCGTTTCCTTCCTCGCCACCATTTGCGACGGCGACGCACGGCGCGCGCTGACCGCCCTAGAGGTCGCAGCCCTTTCCACCCCCCCCGGTGCGGACGGCATTGTGCGCATCACGCACGCCGTGATGGAAGAGTGCGTCCAGCGCAAGATGGTGCTCTACGACAAAGACGAGGACGGACACTACGACACCATCTCGGCCTTCATCAAATCGGTGCGCGGCTCCGACCCGCACGCCGCCGTCTACTGGCTCGCGAAAATGCTGGAAGCCGGCGAAGACCCGCGTTTCATCGCGCGCCGCCTGATCATCCTCGCCTCTGAAGACATCGGCAATGCCGACCCACGCGGCCTCACCGTTGCCGTCGCCGCCATGCAGGCGGTAGAGTTCATCGGCATGCCGGAGGCACGCATCTCACTCGCCCAGGCCACCACATACCTTGCCACAGCACCCAAGAGTAACGCCTCATACCTTGCCGTCGAAGAAGCGCTTAAAGACGTGCGATCGGGGCGGATCATGGCGGTTCCCGAGCACCTCAAGAATGTACACGTTGAAGCGGTTGGACGCGAGGGGCTTGACATCGCATACAAATACCCCCATGATTTCGACCAGCACACGGTTCAGCAGGATTACCTGCCCGTCGATAAGCGCTATTACCGGCCGACGAACCAAGGCTATGAGGATACGATCACGAAACGTATGAAATGGGTTGAACACCTTAAGGAAAAAAAGTGAGGCGCGCGGCGTGTTGCGCACCCCTCAAAAGAAAGCGAACATGAACACTCCCACACCTCTTCGAATCCCCGGTTTTATCGACCTGCAGGTCAACGGTTTCGCGGGCGTTGACTTTAGTGACGACGCTCTTACAGAAGAATCTTTCAGGTACGCGTGCCACACACTTCTCGCCCGCGGAACCGCCGCCTTTCTGCCCACCCTCATCACGAGCGGCGAACCGTGTTTGCGCCGCAACCTCACGCTGATGGTTTCCGCACTCAAAAAGGACGCCACGCTCGCGCGCCATATTCTGGGTTTTCATCTGGAAGGGCCGTTTATTTCAAAAGAACCGGGCGCGGTCGGCGCACATGACCCCGTTGCGGTCCACGCACCGGATTGCGACTATTTCGACCGTCTGAACACGTGGGCTGAAGGGCACGTGAGGGTGCTCACACTCGCCGCAGAACTCCCCGGAGCGGCAGATCTCGCACGCCACGCCGTATCATGCGGCGTGGCCGTTTCCTGTGGCCATCAGCTCGCGGGGGCCGACGACCTCGCGCGCATGGCTGAGGCGGGTGTGACCGCGCTCACCCATCTTGGCAACGGCATGCCGAATCGTGTCCACCGCCACAATAATCCGCTCCTGACGGGACTTGCCGAGGAGCGGCTTAAAATCCTGTTTATCCCCGACGGACACCACTTGCCGCGCCATGTGCTCAAGGTCTTCGCGCGTGCAGCAGGTCCGGACCGCCTGATCGCCACGTCCGACGCATCGCCTGCCGCAGGCCTGCCTCCCGGCACGTACAACGTTCTCGGCAACATCGCCGTGCTGGAGCCGGACGGCCTCTTACACAACCCCGAGAAACACTGTCTGGTCGGTTCCTCCGCCACGCTGTTCGACTGTATGAATGTGCTGCACCGCCTCGGGCTTTTCACGTTGGAAGACCTCTTGCGCATCGGCTTCAACAACCCGCTCGACCTGATCCATGTCGCTCGCGAAGAAATCCCGACCTGCCAGCACCCGATCACTTTTTCCCCCGATACCGGGTTCAGCCGCTGAGGCAACCGGAATCATACTCCTCTTCATGGCAACCTCAAAAAAAAGACTCTGTAACCTTGCGGCGTCGAAACTCACCGGTCACTAAGCCCCAATGCTTCGGCAACAGCAGGTCTGAAGGCATCCGCTATCGAGAACATGCCCCAGTCGTTCGGATGGCATCCGTCAACCGTACCTTCACGGTCACCGACATACATCTTTGCCTTCGAAACGTAGTAAAGCCCCTTCCAGCCCTGCGCCTTCAACTTCTGGAAGAGCTCAAAGATCACCTTGTCGTGCGGCGCCTGCTCGGAAGAGAAGACATCGCACTGCTCGGCGAAGACGATCGGCGTATTCGGACGCAACTCGCGCAACCGGCGCACGAAGGGCTCGTACCGTGCGGTCACAAGCTGAACCTTGTTGGAAACATTCGCCGCGCGAAGGTCATCGTCATCTGGAGTCGGGCGGACACTGCCCATGTTCCAGAGGCAATCGAGCACGTAACAGCTCGCCTCCACCTCCCCGAGATAATCCGCCATGGCCAGTTCCATGCGTCCGTTTCCGGAGAACCCGAGGTTCACGAGCGGCACGTCCAACCGACGGCATACGAGCGCCGGGAAGGAAAGGCCCGGGCGCGAACAGCAACCGCCGTGGGTGATAGATGTCCCATAGAACACAACCGGCTTGTCAATGCCAGTTGCGCGCAGTCCGGGCGGCTCGAACGACGCATCCGGCGGCAGGCCGAACTCGACCTTGCTCGGGCCGTTGTAGAGAGGCAGGTAGAGCATCACCTCTTTGCCATAGGTTCTAAATTCCGCGGCATTGCCCTCCTGTTTGCTAGGACGCGCATTCTGGAAGAACTGCCACTTGCCGTCCGTGTCCTTCAGGTATAGGTCGAGCCCGGAAACGCCGGTCGACGGCATGTGCCCCATGGAGAGTCCGTCACTCACGAGGCTCCACCGCACCTTGAAATTCGTTGCGCCTTTCAGTTTGAAACGGAAACACTCGCCGGATGAATGGTAGCACTGGCTCCACACGCCGCTCCGGACACGCTTGTCCTGTTCGAGACGTGCTGGCATGCGGTCATAAAAGCGCTTCACATCCTTGAACCCCTTGCCTTCCAACGGCACCAGTGAACCGTCCCACCAGACGGTCTTGCCGTCGGCAGAAAGCGTTTTGCCTGGCGCGATCTCCTTTTCGACAGGCACACTGGCCGTTGACTTGGCATCTTTCACCGGCTCGGCATCTTTGAGCTGGAAATTATTCTGGTTGGCGGCAAGAAGAATCAACGGGGCAAGTATGAAAGCTAGTGTGGCTCGTTTCATTTCGATGTTCCTTTTGGGTTAGCGCCTAGAGTCAATCGTTCACGATCGGTTTTATCGTACCCGCGGCACCCTTCTTCTTCGTGGCCGTCACAACCGTATCAACACTTTCACGGAGACGGCTCGCAAGTGCCGGATCGATTCCTTCGGGAACATACGTGCCTTTGCCTACATCGACGCCAAAAAGCGTCTTCGCCCAAACAAGCGCCTGCAGGAACTCGCCTGCCGTATTGAGATGCGGATCCTCAACCTTCTTATGCACCATCGTCACCTTACGCGCCGCCTCAACGGCAGTACCGGTCGGAATCACACGGAAACCGTAGGATGCGGCGAATTTGGCATAGCTGATGTGCAGCCGGTTGTACATCTCCTCAGCGGACAACTGCCATTTGGAAAGCCGTCCGGAGCCCGGGTGGTCGCTCCAAACCTCCTGCACGACGATTTCCGACCGGGGACGGATCGCGCGAATGCGCTTCACCAGTTCGTCGCCCCAAGGATGGAAAGATTCGGGACGCCATGACTGGTGCGACACCTGCTGGATGGTGATGACATCCCAGTCGTCCGCAGCAATCGCGTCCTTGAGGTGGTTCCAAGTCTTCAAGGGGAGATCGGGCGCGCCGCCGTCGCCGTAGCTCCAGTTGGTGTACCACGGCGCATGATTCGTAACCT
>JALHET010000534.1 GCA_022839525.1 Lentisphaerota bacterium | reverse complement strand
GTCTGTACTCTTTGGGCTTGGGCGAACTCGTTCCAACATCGGCCATACACGGCATCGGCATCGCGGATTTGCTCGACGCAGTCGTGCAGTCATTGCCTGACGATGAGGCTCAGCCCAAGCAGGATGAGGACATGGTCAGGGTAGCTGTCATAGGCCGGCCCAACGTGGGCAAGTCATCGCTGGTCAACCGGATATTGGGAGAAGAACGCTCTATCGTGAGCGAGGTGCCCGGAACTACAAGGGATGCTGTTGATGCCGTCTATGAATTCGAGGGCGCGAGATACATAATAGTAGATACGGCCGGCATCCGCAGGAGAGGACGTATCGACGCAGGCATCGAAAACTACAGTGTCCTGCGAGCGTTGGCAGCCGTCGAGAGATGCGATGTGGCAATAACCGTGGTTAACGGAACCGAGGAACCATCCGCTCAAGACACGAAGATAGCTGGGCATGCCCATGAAGCCGGAAAGGCGGCCGTAGTTGCCGTCAACAAATGGGACATAGTGGATCGAGATGACACTACTGCTCGGAAGTTCGAACAGAAGTTGCGATCTCTTCTGGACTTTATGCCGTACGCTCCTGTGCTGTTCGTGTCGGCGCTCACCGGAAGAAGGATAGGGAATCTGCTTGCGGCCGTTGCGGCCGGCGCCGCTCAGTACAGAAGAAGAGTGTCCACTGCCATGGTCAACCGAGTCGTACAAGACGCGGTGCTTCGGAATCCCCCGCCGCCTGATCGCGGCAGAGAGGTCCGAGTGTACTATGCCACTCAGGTAGCAGTCGGGCCGCCGCAGTTCGCCGTGTGGGTGAACCGCCCTGAGTGCGTTCATTTCTCGTATAAGCGCTACTTGGAGAATGTATTGCGCGATGCGTTCGGTTTCTACGGAACGCCCATTCGGGTCCTGCTTAGGCAGAGGGATTAGCATTGGCAAAGGCTGGTGAAGGTCATGAGTCTCCAACCGTTGCTGGTTGTGGCCCTATCATACCTTATCGGATCGATTCCATTCGGGGTGATTCTCGGAAGCCGGCTGGCCGGCGTGGACGTGCGCAAATGCGGAAGCGGCAATACCGGCGCCGCCAACGTCCTGAGAACACTTGGTCTGCCTTTTGCGATGTCCACTTTCTTGCTCGACACGCTCAAGGGCGCCGCTGCGGTGTGGATGTCCCGTACGGCCGGGCTCGGCCCCGGCTGGACCGCCGCGGCCGGCGCGGCTGCGGTAGCCGGCCATAACTGGC
>JALHET010000095.1 GCA_022839525.1 Lentisphaerota bacterium | reverse complement strand
GGGTGCCGGCAAAGAGGTGTGGGCGCAGAACTTCAGCGCGTACAAGGCGCTGAATCTCGGCTACGGCGGCGACCGCACGGAGCATGTGCTGTGGCGTCTCGACAACGGCGAGCTGGACGGCTACCGGCCCAAGTTGCTCATCCTCATGATCGGAACCAATAACACGGGGCACCGGCCCGCGGTTCAGGAGAGCCCCGAGGATACAGCGGCGGGCATCAAGGCGATCCTTGACAAAATCGCCCAGAAATCGCCGGACACCAAAGTGGTGCTGCACCCGCTCTTCCCGCGCGGCGAGAAACCGGACGACAGCGCCCGCGTGCGCAACGACAAGGTCAACGCACTGATAAAAGGCTATGCAGACGGCAAGCGCGTGGTGTTTCTGGACTTTAACAAAGAGCTGCTGGAGCCGGATGGCACGCTCACGAAAGAGATGATGCCCGACTTCCTGCATCCGAAAGCCAAGGGGTACGGGATCTGGACCAAGGCCATCATGCCGGTCATCAAAGAGACCTTGGGAAAATAAGCCTATCCCTTTGGAACGGCCTGACCGACAACTTGAATTGAACGTTTGATTGTCACCTAGACTACTTCTTCGGGTTGACAATCTGGGGCGCGGTGGACTATCCTGCCGCGTTCCTATGAACTTTTCCTTTGCGGAAAATCTTTTTCTTCTGTCCGTAGCCTTGGCCGGCCTGACCCGCGCGTTGGCGCAAGACTCCTTCTCCAACATCACGGTCACGGTGGAGGGGTCCTCGCTCGCCCCCACCGCCTGCCCTGGGCCTTCGCTGCTCAAAGACGTGCCCGGGCTCCGCCTGCGCGACCAGGGTTTCGGCAGTCCGCAAACGGATCTCTCCATCCGCGGCGGCACCTTCAACAGCGCCGGACTGCTGTTCAGTGGGCTTACTCTGCGCAACGCCCAGACGGAACATTGGCACGCCGATGTCCCTGCCCCAGAAGTCTGGTTCGGAGCCCCCAGGGTACTCACAGGCCTTGACCGTTTCCGCGCCGCCTCCGGCCACCCTTCGGGCTCGGTCTCCCTCGACCTCGCGCCGATGACAGGGAACCTACGCTCCCTCACGACTGGCGCGGGCAACAAAGGCATGCTTTTCGGCAACGCCCTCGCCACGGAAACCGCCCCGTTCCCAAAGGGCGGCGCCTCCGGCGCATCCGGCTTCTTTTCCTTTGACCACGCCAACCAGACCGACGGGTATCGCGACAACGGCCTCGCACGGGCCACGGCGGGTGGACGCATTGGCGCGGTGAGCGACTCCCTGCAGGCCGACCTCGTCACCTCCGCCTCCTGGCGCGAGTTCGGTGCGCGAGGCTTCTATGGGACCTCGCCGGTCTACCCCGCCGAAGAGCGCGTAAGGGACATGCTCGTAGCAGGCTCGCTGCGCGGAACCGGAGACCCCTTCAACCCGGTACGCCTCACCACCGCCTGGCGCCGCACGGAAGACACCTACTGGCTCGACCGCCACAACCACGACTTCTACGAAAATGACCACACCACCGACTTCTTTGCGCTCCATGGCGACACGCGCCGCACCGTTTCCGAAACCTTCTCCGTCGACCTGCGCACGGACGCGGATCTCGAAACCATCGACAGTTCCTCGCTCGGTGACCACACCCGCTGCCACGGCTCGTTCGCCGTCCTGCCAAATTACTCTGTGGGCACGCTCACCTTTACGGCCGGCGGCTCGCTCGATGTCTTTTCCCGCGACTCGTCCGCCTGGCTACCCGCCGCCGGGATCGAATGGGAACTTTCTGATTCGCAGGCGCTCTTCCTCACCTGGACCGAAGCCGTGCGGCAGCCCTCCTACACCGAACTCAACTATGAGTCGCCCGCCTCGCTCGGCAACACGGGGCTCGACCGGCAAGAGACCCGTCTTGCGGAACTCGGCTGGAAAGGTCAGACCGGCCTGTTCAAGTGGCAGGCCACGCTTTTCAACGAAGACGGGAAGAACATCGTCGACTGGATCCGCACCGCGCCCGGCAGCCGCTGGAACGCTGTCAACCTCACAGACGTCCGCACATGGGGGGCTGCCGCCGATCTCCGCGTGGCCGTAACCTCCGGCACTGAACTCGGACTCGACCTGCTCGCGCTCACGAAAGACTGCGATACCGGTTTTTACGCCAGCCGCTATGCCATGGACTACCCCGACGCATCGGCCAGCGCTTCGCTGCGCCACCGCCTCACGCGGGATCTGCTGATCCGGTTCCGCCAAGGCGCGTCCAAATACGCGGGCAACCCCGTCCGCGAGCACGGCGACTGGTTTTTCGACACGGGCGCAGAACTCCAGTGGCGGTTGCCGCACACGACCAGCTTCACACTCAACACGGGCGTGGACAACCTGCTCAGTGACGATTTCCAGCTCTACCCCGGGCAAGAGCCAGCCGGACGCCGCATCTTCGGCTCCCTTGCCTACGCATGGTAAGAAAATGTAAAGTTATAGACGAGAGAGAAATCCCAGAATGCCGTCCATGATCATCTGAGCCGCCAACGCAGCCAAGACGACGCCAGTCAGCTTGCTCAAGATGTTAAGCCCGTGGTGGCCGATGCCTCGCTCGATGGCGGTCGCCAGCAACAGCATGACGCCGAGGCAAACGACGGCGCATAACAGGGCGAGGCAACCGATCACCTTTTCGGTGACCTCAACGAGCCCTGCACCCATCACCAAGAGCGTGCCGATCGTGGCCGGACCAACAATGATGGGCATGGCCAAGGGCACGACCGCGATGTCGGCTTCCGTGTTGGCTTCGGGCGGCGTTTTCCGCCCCTGCACCAGATTGACGGCTGAGAGGAAAAGCAGCGCACCGACCCCGATGCGGAAGGCGTTGAGCGTGATCCCGAACAGGGTGAAGAGCTGGTTTCCGAGGAACAGTAGGCAAAGGCACAGAGCGACGACCGCGATGCTGATCATGACCGCCAGACGCTTGCGCCGTTTTTCCGTATAGTCACCGGTCATGCTCAGAAACATCGAAAGCGCGAAAAACGGGGTGAAAAGGAAAAAGAGCTTCATCCACACGCTGACGAAGAAAGGGAAGGGATTTGACATACAAACACTTTATCCTGAAAAAGAAGACGCTGTCAATTCCGTGCGTTGCACGTTGAGCGTTGTGTGTTCTTCCCCACTTCGACGTTCTTCCTCAGTCTCACACAAAGGCATGACGGGCTCAAAAGAATTTTTCATCCTTCATCCTTCCTCTCCCCTCTTCGTGCCCTTGGTGGCTTCGTGTGAGTTTGTTTCCCCACTTCGACGTTCGGAGTTCAGCGTTCGATATTCGGTGTTCTATGAGTTCTCGGCATTCAGCGCGAACGGCTCGACCGTCACATTTCCCTCGCCGTCCTTGACAATTTTTTCGATCTTCTTTTCGACCTCATTCAGCTTGGCCGTGCAGAACTTCACCAGCCGCTGGCCTTCCTCGAACGACGCGATCATCGTGTCAAGACTGGTCTCCCCCGACTCCATCTGCTCGACAATCGTCTCCAGCCGCTTCAGCGCAGCCTCGAACGTCAGAACCTCTTCTTTCTTCGCCATCGCACACCTTGCCTTTTCAAGACGGGCGCACACGCGCCCTCACGTGCGGGCAGCCGACAGGCCGCCCCGTTTCACAACCGACTCGATCTCTCCGTCCTTCACCTGCGTGACCAATCCGGTGCCTTCCGCCGCATCCTTCAGCGAACGCACCAGCCGTCCCTCCGCCGTGCGTGTCAGGCTGTAGCCGCGCTCCAGCACCGCCAGCGGACTCAGCAGGGCGAGTTGCCGCTCCAAGGCCCTCACCCGCGACCCCAAGCGTTCCGCCTTCAGCCGACACGCCTGCGCCAACCGGCGACGGTCGAGTTCCACCCGCGCCTCGATCAACCGCACCCGCCGCTCCCGCTCCAGAAACAGCCGGCCGAACACCTGAGACGCTTGCTGAGACGCCTCCCGCACACGCTGCCGCACCACGAAATCCAGCCGCATGCCGAGCGTGTCGGTCCGCTGCGCGAACCCTTCCAAAAGCTGCCCCGGACGCCGCATGAAAACCGCCGCATTGACCCGCCGCAACCGGTTGGAAAGCTCCTGCGTGTACTGCTCCAGCGCCGACCGCAACGCGCGCGCATGGCGGCTTACCCCGGCCTCCAGTTCCGCCTTGGGCGCCACCGCCAGCTCCGCCGCCGCAGAAGGCGTCGGCGCGCGCAGATCCGCCGCGAAATCGCACAGCGAGAAATCGACCTCATGCCCCACAGCGGAGATCACCGGGATCGCCGACCCCGCCACAGCACGCGCCACACACTCTTCGTTAAACGCCCACAGATCCTCCAGACTGCCGCCGCCCCGCCCCACGATCAGCACGTCCGCAGGCCACGCGCTCCCCTGTCCGCATTCGCGGTTGAACAGCGCCACAGCCTCGGCGATCTCGCCAGCGGCACCTTCCCCCTGCACCTTCACGGGCGCAAGCCGAACCTGCAGGTTGGGAAACCGCCGCTCCAGCACGGTCAGGATGTCATGGATCACCGCACCCGTCGGCGACGTCACCACGCCGATGCGCTGCGGCAGTTTGGGCAGCGCACGCTTGCGGGCCGCGTCGAAAAGCCCCTCACCCTGCAGCCGGCGCTTCAGCTCCTCGAAACGCCGCATCAGATCGCCCTGCCCAGCCTCCTCGATCTTCTGAACCTTAAACTGGTATTGGCCGCGGCTCTCGAATACCGTGACCGCGCCGAACGCGCGCACGCGCATGCCGTCTTCCAGCCGCACCGGCCCCGGCAGCAGCGCGCGCGTCCCCGCAAACAGCACCGCGTTCAGTTGCGCCTTCTCGTCTTTCAGCACGAAATACGTGTGACCGGAAGCGTACACCTTGCAGTTCGAGATTTCGCCTTCGACCCACACGCACCCGACCTCGTCCTCCAGCGTCTGCCTGATCTGCCGCGTGAGTTCCGAAATCGTCCAGATGCGCATGCGCTGTGTCCCTGCCTGCCCAGACATCGTGTTTCCCTTCCCCCCGTCTACACACCGGCCTCTGACGCCTCTTCCCGGAAACGGTAGGGCGTGATCGAAACCGCCTTGCCGGTCTGCCGGTCAAGCTCCAGGAACGCACCTTCCAAAACGCACAGCCCTCCGGCGACCTCGAACTTCGCCGGAATCCCCGTCGTGAATTTCTTCAGCACCGGCGCGATCTCGCGACCGATCACCGAATACGCGGAACCCGTCATGCCTAAATCGGTCATATACGCGGTGCCCTTCGGCAGGATCGCCGCGTCGCTGGTCTGCACATGCGTATGCGTGCCAAACACCGCCGCCACGCGCCCGTCGAGATAATATCCCATCGCGATCTTCTCCGAGGTCGCCTCCGCGTGGAAATCCAGCAGCACGGGCACGTTGGCCGGCACCGCTTTGAGCACCGCATCCATCGCGCGGAACGGGCAGTCTACCGGATTCATGAAAACGCGCCCCAACAGGTTCACCACCGTGATCGGGCCGAGCGGGGTCTGGACGGTGGCAAAGCCCTGCCCCGGCGTACCCGCCGGAAAATTCGCCGGGCGCAACAGCCGTTTCTCGCCCGCAATGGTCGACTCCATTTCCTTCTGCCCCCAGACGTGGTCGCCCAGCGTCACCACGTCCGCGCCGGCCGCGAACAGTTCCTCCGCCAACGCCAGAGTGATCCCGTTACCCGCCGCCGCGTTCTCGCCATTGACCACCACCGCCTGCACCGCGTTCTCGCCGCGCAACCGCTTGACGACCTCGCGGAAGATGCGGCGGCCCGGGCTGCCCACAATGTCGCCTACCAGAAAAACCTTCATACCGGAATCCCTCTCTCCGCACGCCCGGGCTTCACTTCGCATATTCGACGCACCGCGACTCGCGCACCACAACCACTTTGATCTGCCCGGGGAACTGCATGTTGGACGAAATCTGCTGACTGATGTCGCGCGCCAGCACCATTGCGTCATTGTCGCTCACCTGCCCCGGATCCACAATCACCCGCACCTCGCGCCCCGCCTGCACCGCAAACGTCTTCTTCACGCCCGGAAAACTGTTGGCGATCGCCTCCAGCCGCTCCAGCCGCTGCACATAAACGCCGATCGTCTCCGCCCGCGCGCCCGGACGCGAACTGGAAATGGCGTCCGCCGCCGAACAGAGCACGCCGTACAAACCTTCGGACGGCACGTCCTCATGGTGCGAGGCCACGCCGTTGACCACCACCGCCGACTCGCCGTACCGCTTCAGGAACTCCGCGCCGATCACCGCGTGCGCGCCTTCCGCGTTATGGTCGAGCGCCTTGCCGATGTCGTGGAAAAAACCGATCCGCCGGGCCACCGCCGGATCGAGCCCCATCTCCCCGGCCATCATCCCCATCAGGTGCGCCACCTCCACCGAATGCCGCAGCACATTCTGAGCAAAGCTCGTGCGGAACTTCAACCGCCCGGCACAGCGCAAGATCTCCTGCGGCACCCCCTGCACCAACGCCTCGTAAGCCGCCGCTTCGCCCGCTTCGGCAATCGTCTTCTCCATGTTTTCCGTGACGTTCTTGACCACCTCTTCGATGCGGGCGGGATGGATGCGGCCGTCGGCCACAAGCTGCTCCAGCGCCTGCCGCGCGATCTCGCGCCGCACGGGATCGAACCCAGAGATCACCACCGCCTCCGGCGTGTCGTCGATCAGCATGTTCACACCGGTCACCGCCTCCAGCGTGCGGATGTTCCGCCCCTCGCGCCCGATGATGCGCCCCTTGATGTCGTCGCTCGGCAGAGGCACGGTGCTGGTCATGGTCTCGCTCGCATGAGAAAGCGCGAACCGCTGCACCGCCGCCATCACAATACGCGCGGCCTCCCGGTCGGCCGTCTCCTTCGCCTCTTCCTGCATCCGCCGGATCAGGCTGCCCGCCTCGCCGCGCACCTCTTGCTCCGCCTGCTTCTGCACCTCGCGGCGAGCCTCCTCGTGCGTCATGCCCGCCAGCTTTTGCAACCGCTGCTCCGCCTCCGCATACCGCTTGTCGGCCTCCGCACGCCGTTGCTGCAACTCCTCAGCCTTGAGCTGGACATCCTCCTGCTTCTGGGACACC
>JALHET010000533.1 GCA_022839525.1 Lentisphaerota bacterium | reverse complement strand
TGCCGCCCTGCCCTTTTTTGGCGCAACCCTGGCAGGTTTTTTTTCCGGCCCACAAGTTGTAACACCGACAGTTGCACAGACGATTGTTACAGAAGATGCCTCGCGCATAAACAGGGGCGAAATACCAACGTTTTTCAAGGCAGCTGAAACAGTTTTCTCTGCGATCAGCGAATCGAAAGGGGTTATTCGCTCTTTGTCCTGGAAAGACGAAGGTTTGCACGCGGTATTCGCTTTTTCGGCTTCCGGCTGCACCGCTGAACAATTCCGTCTGCGACTGTCCGCTCAAGTGCCGCGAGATGCGGTGTCGATTCCGGAAACCGCGTTTATCCGCGGAAAACCGCAATTCCAGTGCATCTATTCGCTGCCCGGGGCGCCGGAACTGCGGGAGAATACTGCAAAAAAAAGCATTTCGGAAGAGACACTGCTTGCCCTGTGTTCCGACACGGGTATTTCTCCTGTGTTGATCCGCGAAGGATACACGGCACAGATAATCGGAGAGGTTCCGGACGCCCTGCTGCCGAATTTATTTGCCGAACTGGCGGATTCGGCATGGAGCAATACCGTAGACATTATTTCCTGCGCGATTGAAGCCACCCCGGGGGAAAACAAGACAGAGCACACGTACTCCGTTCAGCTGGGCATTGCCTCTTCTGCAAACCCGGACGCAGTCCCGCTTCGGATACCTGCCGAAACCGCAGAACGGGTGTTCGGGATTTCGCGCAAAACAGGCGGAGGCGAAAGCGACGTATATACCGGGAATACGCCTGTACGTCAAACCGAAACGCCGCGGACGCTGCCGCTGGTCGGGCTTATCAGGTTCGACGGCAAGCCGGTCACGCCTGCCGTAACCCGCGACCTGCAGGGGACCGGTTCGGCCCCGATGGCCGGGACGTTCACCCTCGCAATCCCGCCCGAGATGCTCGCCGCCGGCGACCACACCCTGACGGTGCAGATGGATGCGGAGCCCGGGGCCACCTGCCGCATACCTGCCGCCCTCCTGGTGCTCGTCGCCGCCGATCCCGGAAAACCCCGGATCGACTACTGGATAGCGGACGGCTGTGACGACGTCCTCGCGGACCTCTGGGAGGGGACGACCGCCGACGATGCCACGACCAAGGTGAAGTTCGACGGCGCCATCGACCGCGCCCGGGCATCCGCAGCGCACCTCTACGTCGTGAGCACCGCCGGGTCCGGCCAGGGCGGCACGGGGAACCGGGTGGCGCTGAACGCCTGGGAC
>JALHET010000094.1 GCA_022839525.1 Lentisphaerota bacterium | reverse complement strand
TCCAGACGGTGCCGCTGATCGAGGCTTGCTCACTGAGCGGCAGGCGGTAGTCGAAGAAGTCCTGATCGGTGTGGACGCTACCGTTGGCGACAGTCACCACGATACGGTTGTCGTTGGCCCCCTGCGCATCGCCCGTGCTGCCGAAGCCGGGCGGGTCGGTCTCGACTATAGTGTACGTGCCATCGGGCAAATTGGGGAACTCGTAAAAACCGTTTGTGCCCACCGTGGTGGCGGTCGCCACCAGATTGCTGGCCGCATCGAAGAGCCTGATCTCGACACCCTCAAGACGCGGCTCGCCGGCGTCGCCTGCGGCATTCTTGTTGAGGTCGTTCCAGACATGCCCGCTGATCAGGCCGGCAATGGTCACGAGCGTGTCGTCATCATCCCGGGCGGGCGGCACGGATCGGCCGTGCTCGTCCTCGGAGAAATCAGCGGCAGCGGTGTTGACGACCGGCGAGCCGGCTCCCACCACCCTGAACTTAAGGTGGTCGATCGTGATCGAATCCCCTGCGGCGAGGCCTCCGGTGTCTGCGATGTTCTCCCAGAAGAGCGTGCCAGCACCGATACCGTCGGGCTCAATCGAAGCCGTGCCTGGCACGTATTCGAGGTAAGCGGCACTAAAGGTATCCTCCAGCGGCAGCATCGTGATGCGCGTGGTGCCGGTATTGGCCACCACGATGCGGTATTCGACGATATCGCCATAGCTGGCAGGGTTTTTGGACGAGATCAGCGTCTTGGTGACCGTATGGCCATTCTGGACGATCTCGACTGCGGCAGTGTCGCTATCCGAAATGCCGCCCGACGAGGCCGTAGCGGTGTTGACCGCTGCGGGGGAAGCGGAGAGCGCCTCGAAGGTCAGCTCGAACTCGCGGTGGCCGCCGACGGCCAGCGGACCGATGTTTGCCCAGGTCACCAGGCGCTGCGTCCCATCGTGGCTGTCCGCCGCTGGCGAGGCCGCGATGAAGCGCAGTTCCGCAGGATAGGTGTCGGCCAGGCTGACGGGATCGAGTGCCGTCGTGCCGGTGTTGGAGACCCGGATGCGATAGACCACCTCGTCGCCGATCATCACCGGACTGGTGGAGCCGTCAGCACGCCGCTTCCTGACGCTGAAGCCGGAGGTGTTGGGCGGTTGCGTCACGATGGCCGTGTCGCTAGATGTATCGGTAGGATCGTCCGGATCGACGTAAACCACATCCAGCACCGTGCCGGGAGGGGCATAGAGTGTACCGTCTCCGTCGGCGCCGGCGTTCGTCGAGCTAGCGGGCACTGCGGCGGTGAAAACGCCGGTGTTGAGGCCGGTCTCGGTGAGCGTGATCGTCTCGGTGTCACCGCTGCTGGTGGTGACCGTCACCGTGATCGTCTCGGCCACGCCGGGATTGGTGTTCTGATCCAGATCGGTCACGCGGATAAAGACCGTCTGGTCAGGGTCATAGCTGTTGGTGGCCGCGCCGTTGTTGTCGATGGTGAACTCGGTGATGCTCGGTGTGCCGAAGTCGAGGAAGGTCACATCGAGCCGCGTTGCGGCGACGTCCGTGATCCCCTCGGTGCCCTCGTTGGCCGTGACTGTGACCGCGTAGCTGCCCTCCGCCGCCGGAGTCCAGGCGTATTCGTAGGTCTTGGCGCAGGGCGTCGAGGCGACGACGTCGCCATCGTCCAGCGTCACATCCACGCCCGCCTCCGGAATGGCGAGATCGAGGCTGGTGATGTCGTAGGCGCCGAAGGGGTCGCTGACCGTCGCGCGGACATAGACCGTCGAGCCGGCGACGACAGCGCCCACCGGGCTGCCGCCGGGATAGGGTGCATCGTAGATTGCCAGCGACTGGACATCGATGATGGTTTCAGCAGGCAGGCTGACGCGCGAGGGATAGTCGGCGCTGTCGTAGAGCACCGAAAATGGAGTGCCGGCGGCGGTGGTGATCCCGAGGGTGACCGCCTGCCCGGCGGGCACCGTCACCTTGCCTCCTAGAACGGCGCTCCAGTCAAGGCGGTAGATGGCCTCGCCCCCCGTGCCGGTGCCCACAAATGTGGCCGTGGGGGTGCCGAGATCCGCGAACTGCGTCGTGCCGTGCTTGAGCGTGGCGCTGATGACGGGATTGTGCGGCATGGCGCCCTTGACGACCGCCGCATAGACGATCGCGGCGAGGTCGCCGCCGGCGGTCATTGCGAAATCCTTGCAGAAGACGGGTGCCTGCGTGAACGACACGCTCGTCACATGCTTCGACGGAATCGGCTGCTCGGCGCCGTAGTCAATGAGACTGTCGGTCATTGAGGCGTGCTGCGCGTTGATCCAGGCGGCGCTGCGCGCGGCGCTGGCGATGCGCGTCTCGTCGAGCCGTCCGTTGAAGTTGTGTTTCGACGCATCAAGCGCCCCGATGTAGTTGTAGCCGTCACCGATGTACGTGCTGCCAAAGGTTGTTGTCGTGCTGGCGGGCACGCCATCGACGTAGAGGACGTCGTTGGTGCCGTCGAAGACCCACGCGAAGTGGAACCACTCTCCGGTCGGCACCGGGGCGGCGGCCTTCGTGATGCCGTAATTGACGGAGCCATCGTTGCGCGCGACCTCCACCCTGCCGGTGCTCCAAAGCACCTGGAGGTGGCGGTAATTCCCGTCCTGCGTGAAGAGACGGTCGTAATTTACGGACTCCCCCACACGAACCCACGTCTCGTAGGTGAACCCGCTGGTGACAGGGACGATCTCGCCGGGCTTTGTGATCTTTGCGTAGCTGGTCGCCCCGTCGGGATACTCGTCGGCGCCGTTCACCTGTCCGGCGGCGTTGCGCACGACATTCGCCGAGGCGGTGGCGTTCCAGCCGTTGCCGGTGGAATCGGCGACGGTGGTGCCCGAGGTCTCGTCCATGTGCCACACCGCCTCGAAGCCGCTGCTCCAGACGGCGGCAGGCTGCTGGGCGTCGGCGGCTTCGGGGTTGCCATATTCCATCCAGATGCTGTCGGTGCTCGACGAGGCGTCGATGCGCGGCACCTTGACCCAGATGTGGGCCTGTTGTGCGGCCGCGTCCCACGATTCGATCTCGTAGGCCAGCGGCGTGGTGCCGTCGGCATCGAAGAAGCGGATGTCTTGTCCGGCGCTCTGCGCCTTGGTGAAGTCGAAGTTCGCACTGGTCAGATGGACGAGCACCGGGAAGTTGTCGAGGTCTTCGGCGCGTGAGGCGTTGCGGAAGGAGAGCTGTTTCTTGTATCCCCATTCGCACGTGCAGTCGAGTATCACGGTGTGTGCCGTCGTGGTGTCTCCGGCGGCCACCGGATCGATGCGGTCCATGGCGTCGTTCGTGACGCCGCCGGCGGCGAAGTTGATTTCCAGCGGGACGGTCACCTCGGCGCCCAGCGCGGCAAAGTCGCCGGTCATCGCGGCGTACTGCGCGTCAACCCAGGCGGCGCTGCGCACGGCGGTGGCGAGGCGCATCTCGTCGAGCTTGCCCTTGAAATGCTTGTTCGACGCATCGCGCGCTGCGATGTAGTTGTAGGAATCGCCGTTTGCCGTGCCAGTGGAAGTGGGTGCCTCGTTGACTACTGGCGCGCCGTTGATGTAGAGATGGTCGGAAGTGCCGTCGAAGACCCAGACGAAGTGGTGCCAGCTTCCGCGCGCCGCCGGGGTGGCGGCCGTCAGCCTGGGATAACTGTAGGTGCCGTCATTGCGCGCGACTTGCAGTTTGTTGGTGGCCCAAACCACCTGGAACTGGTGGTTTGGCGCGTTGTGCGTAAAGATACGGTCATAGTTGGCGGAGGCCCCGACATAGACCCACGACTCGAAGGTGAACCCGTCGACGAGCGAGGCCATCGCGCCGCCCTTGATCCGCGTATGGTTGTTCAGCCCGTCGGGATATTCGTCAGCCCCGTTCACCATGCCGTCGGCGTTGCGCACCACGTTCGCCGAGGCCGTGCCGTCCCAGCCGTTGCCGGTGGAGTCGGACACCATCGTGCCCGAGGTCTCGTTCATGTGCCACACCGCGCTGAAGCCGTCGCTCCAGACAGCGGCAGGGTTCTGGGCGTCGGCCAGCGCGGGGTTGCCGTAGTGCATCCAGATGCTGTCGGTGCTCGACAAGGCGTCGATCTGCGGCACCTTGACCCAGATGTAGGCCTGCTGCGTGGCGATGTCCCACGACTCGATCTCGTGGCTCAGCGGCGTGACGCCATCGGCATCGAAGAAGCGGATGTCGCGTCCGTCGCACTTGGTCTTGGTGAAGTCGAAGTCCGCGCCGGTCAGGTGGACGAGCACGGGGAAGTTGGTCAGGGCCTCGTTGCGCGTGGCGTTGTCGAAGGTGATCTGCCGCTTGTACTGCACGGCGGACGGTGCCTCCGGCACGCCGTCGTCGTCGGAATCCGTCAGGTAGAGCACCTTGGTCTCGCTGGGCACGGAGACTGTCGCGGTGTCGCTGCACGAGTCGCCGTAGCGCGGATCGACATAGCTAACCGCGAGATGGTCGCCCGCGCGGGCGTACAGGGTGCCGTCCTCGGGGTCGAGGCCGGTGGACGGCGACGAGGGGATCGGCGTGGTCGTCGTGAAGATGCCGGTGTCCAGCCCCGTCTCGGTCAGCGTGATGGCCTCGTAGTCGCCGGTGGTCTCGTTGCGGACGATCAAGGTGATCGTCTCGACGGCGTTGGTATTGCGGTTGGCATCGAGATCCTTGAACCAGAGGTAGATGGGGGCGCCTTCGCGATAGACGGTCACCGGATTGCCGCCGGCATCAACGAACTCCACCGTGCAGGGATGGCTGCCGGCGGGCGGCGGAACATCGGCCTCGGTCTCGTCGTAGATTTCATATTGCGGCACGGCGCCGCGGTTGACGATGCTGCCCGTGCCGGTGATGGTCGCCCGGTAGGTGAAGACGCTGGTTCCGGCGCGCAGGATGACCGGGATGGTGTATCCATCCTCGTCCAGCGGGAAGAGTGTGCTGCCGGCCGTGTCGTCCGGCATCGGCTCCCCGTCCAGCGTGGTGGAGTCAGCCACGTAGTCCAGTTGCGTCGGCAGGGTGTCGAGCACCAGCGTGTTGCCGAGCGGCAGCAGCCCCTTGTTGTCGATCACGATGCGGTATTCGATCGTATCGCCGAGACTCGGACCGGCGGGATCAACGTCGTTCACGATGCGGGCGGTCTTGACCAGCTTCGGTTCGGGGAGCGGCAGGACCGTGCTGCCCATGTCGAGGTAGGGGTTGCCCGGGCGGGCCGTGTCCGGATCCTGACCCCACGCAGCGGAAAAGAGCGCGCCGTCGATCGTGTAGATGCGCATGGCGGTCTGATCCCCGTCCGGATCGAAGAGGGTCTGCGACTGGAGCGCGTCCAGATCGTAGTGCGCATCGTATCTCCCGCCGTTGGGGTCGGTCAGCGGACCTTGGCCGTCGCCGTTATAGTCCACATAGATGCGCGTGGCCTTGGCGGGCGAGACAAAGACCGGACTGCCATTGCGCGTCATGTCGCTACTGCCCGGCCCCCACCCAACGACGGCTGTGGAGGAGAGCGCGTCCTGGGGCACCAGCGAGAAGCCCCAGTCGTAGGCGGCATTGGCGTTGGGGTGAGCGCCTGCAGCGGCGATGGCGCTGAAGGGCTCGCCACCCGCGCTGCTGAACATCGCGCCCGAGTTCTGCGGCACCTGCCAGCGGTAGACCTCGCCAGCCGGTACCGTGATGCTCTCTGTGCCGATACGCGAGGCGGCGTCGATGGTGAGGGACCGGGATTGTAGAGGAAGACATAGCACGCCTGTCCGTTGGCGGAGCTGCCGATCGGCGTCACGTAGCGGCTGAACCAGTCCTCGACGGGGAAAAGCGTGTACCAGCGCGTCTCGTAGGTGGCGCCGGTGTCGCCCGTCAGCAGATGAACCTGGACGGGCTTGGTGGCCGTGACCTCGGCGCCCTTCAGGACGCCGCCGCTGACGAAGTGGCTCTCGCCCTGGTTGAGGGTGACGGTGGTCGGCGCCGCGCCGCCGGGGCCGTCCTTGTCGATTGTCACGACGGTGTTGTCCTGATCGGCCATGACGGCGAGGCCGACCTGCTCGAACATCTCGAAGGCATCGACATCCTCGCCCACCGGCGCGATGTAGTGCGTGCCGTGGTCAATCGTGGCGGCCACCTCGACCGCCTCGGATAGCACCGTGCCGACCGAGACGGGCCAGAGGGCGCGCGAAACGGCGAGCGCCTTGCTGGCCGTGATGCGGTCACGACCGTCGTAAAGGATCTGCGAAGGGTTGCGCGGCAGGTTGACGTTGTTGCGCAGCGGGATGACGGCACCCTGCGGCAACCCCATGGGGTCGGACGCATAGCCGGGCGGGATGCCGTTGGCATCGTTGCCGTCGCCCCAGATCTGGGTCGTCGGCTGGGTCGGGTTGTTGATGTCGGTCTCGTAACCGTCCTCCCAATGATCGTAGTGGATGATGGTGTCCGGCCCCGTGACGACGATCGACGTGACGCTCTCGAGCGGCGCCTTGACCAGGTTCAGGCTATCGACGTCCCTGAAAGCCTGCAGCACCTGCGCCTCGGGCAGCGGCAGATAGAACTCGTGCACCATGAAAACAGCCTGAGCGGACGCCGCCAAACATGCAGTCAAAAACACTAGGCCAAGAACTCGTTTGTTTCGCATATTCGTCCTCCTGTCCCTGTCTAGGGAATCTCACACGCCTTCCGGCCACCACATCTAGCGGAACACGCCTCGCGCCAATTGAATATAATAATTGTGACATATTTCGGCACGCCTGTCTATCACCGCAGGTGAGATTATGCGGTTTGGGTACGCTCCAATTAAAGTTGAATCGACACCCGAGTTAGGAATCAGGAGTTTTCCCTCCCGGCAGGGAGAGATGAGCGTCTACTCGTCCGGCTCACTTGAACGTTGAAAGTTACGCATTATCACGCTATTCTTTGACACATAGTTGGATGTTGCCGCCAGATGAATGAAGAAGGGATGACCGGCAACTCGCGACTAGCGGAGACGCGGCAAGGCCGACGCCGTGAGTGGACGATCCCCCGCGAAGCGCAAAACAAGCACACGCTTTGGGGAAAAAGGGGAAAATGCTGGATGGAAATGAACAGGAGGCAGGAAGATGCGTGGCTTAAAAAACAACCGGCCGGACATCGGCAACATGATTCGTTTCGCCACCGGCATGGTAATGCTGGCCGCGACTTTGCACGGTGCGCCGAACCTGACAGGGGAACTGTTGCATATCGCCGTTGACCCGCTCGCGGCAACGGAAAAAATCAAACCCGTGAACTCGGACATGGCGATCCCGCTGCCGCGCTCCCTCGGGGCCTATGAGACGTTACTTGCAACGGTATCGCGCACAGAACCGACCGCGCAGCCGAAGATCGCCCCAGCGGCCCGACTGGCTCACCCGCTTCGGCTCATGAGTTTCAATATCCGCATGGGGTGCGGGCATGACGATCCGTTCAATCTCGCGCAAGGCTCGCTCGGTTATCTGCCCGCGTGTGCCGAGGCCATTCGTTCGATCAAGCCCGATGTGGTGGGTATTCAGGAGATCGATTGCAAATCGAAGCGCGCGGGCTTCGTGGATCAGACGTCGGAACTCGCGAAGCTTGCGGGCATGGAGGGTGCGTGGGTTGAGAAAATCCCACGGTACGGCATCGCTGTCCTCTTTCGCGAGAAACCGCTTGCGGTGACGAAAACGCTTTTCCCTGGAAAAATCCACACGCGGGCGCTGCAAATCGTCGAGTTCAAGGATTATATTGTAGCCAACACGCATTTTCCACTTTCCGAAACGACGCGCACCAATGCCGCGCGTATCGTGATTGAAAAACTGAAGGGAGCCGCGAAGCCCGTCTTTCTAATGGGTGATCTGAATGCGCGTCCCGCATCGGAAACCCTCCGCATACTGAAAGAGGATTTTGTGCTGCTCTCCGGAGACTGCTGGCCCACATGGCCCGCATGTGCGCCCAAGGAGACGATCGATTACATTTTCGTAGACAAAGCGCATGCAGGACAGGTGAATGTCCGCTCGCACGGCGTGGAGTCGTTTCCTGACGCCACGGACCATTGCGCGGTGTGGGTTGATCTCGAACCCAAGGACGGGGCGTCCAAAACACGGTAAGGCAAATACTGTACGGTCTAGGCGCCTCCTCAAAATGCCGCTCGCCGCCGCGCGTCTTGTGCGTCCTCGGCTTGAACCCGTTCGCGTGTCCGGTACGATCCGGAGAGCGCTCATCGGGTGCCGCGTCTGCCCGCGGGCTTCGTGGCGCAGACCACGGAGTCCATCGTCTGGCCCCGGCGCAGGAACCTTACCTTCGCGAACCCTGCCGCCGACAGGTCGTCGCGAAGCTCGTTGAACGTGAACGTCCCGCCCCCGGGCGTATTGACCAGCATGTTGACCGCGAATAGCGCGCCGGTTTCCGGGCGCGTGCGGGATGCATCCACAACGACGTCACGGATCAGAATCTGACCGCCGGGCTCAAGCGCCGAAAACACCTTTGCGAACAGTCTCCGGTTCTGCGCCCTCGAATTCTGGTGGACGATCGCGCTCACCCAGGCCAGGTCCGCGCCCTCCGGCAACGCAACTCTCATGAAGTCGCCCGGAAACAGCCTCACCCTGTCCGCAAGCCCCGCTTTCTTCATCAGCCGCCTGGCCATGGGAACGACCTCGGGCCGGTCCATAATGGTCGCGCAGGCTTCGGGGTAGAGCCGGAGGAAGGCCTGTGTCCACGTGCCCGAGGCCCCGCCCAGATCCAGAACATGCGTGAATTTGAGTTTGCCGAGGCTGGCGACGAGCGGCAGTGCCAAGGGCCCGGATATCTCGTGCATGGCGCGGATGAACGAGGCCAGATCGCCGTCGGCACCCAAAACGCTGGGGCGGCGCTTGGCGGGCTTCCCGCTCAGCACGGTGGCACCCAGTTGACCCCAGCTCCGCAGGCAGTTACCGAGGTGGCGGACCATGCCCAGCACGCACTGAGCCCCGGTCTCGGTCAGGATCTCCGCCACTGCCTTGGGTACGCTGTAGACGGGCTCGGCCCCGGCCGACTTATGCAGGAAACCGATGGCGGCAAGCGCGTCCAACAGGATGGTCACAGCCCTGACATCACCCTTGATCCGGCGGGCCAGCGTTGCCGCAGCCATGGGCCGGGCACTGAGGATCGTGAAGACGTCCAACTCCGCCGCCGCGATCACAACGCACGCGGGCTGGAACCCGCGCACCATGTCCAAAACCGTTTCCCTGTCCAGTTTCTTCCTCATGCCTTCCTCCCATTACACTCCAAACGGCAACACAGGCCCAAACACACCCTGTACGGTTCAGACGGAAATGCGCCGGATGCGGGCGGCTCCGTCGCGCTGCACAGTCCTGGGGTAGCGCACGGCCGGGACTCCGAAGAGCATGACGTAATAGCTGCAGTCGGGCGGGATACCAACGGCCTCCTTTAGCGCGGGCACGGCTTCCATCGCCCACTTTGCCAGCCCGCACCAGACGGTACCCAAACCCGCGCACTGCGCCATCAATTCAAAGTAGGCCAGCGCCAACGTGACATCCTCCTGCGGGCAGGCGGCGTCAGAGCCTGCGGAGACGGCCAGCAGGTGCGGCGCGCCGCGGAAGATCGTATCCGCCCCTTTCTCCCGCCAGGCGGCGACGGACTCTTGCAGGAACCCGGCATGGTGGCCGGGCACCTGCCCGGACTCGACCGCACCGGCGATCATGTCATAGGTCTTGGCACGGAAGCGCCGCATCGCCTCCTTGTCGTCGATCAACGAAAAGGTCAGCGTCCTGCGGTTCACTCCCGTGGGCGCGCTGCCGAGCACTTCCAGCAACTGTCGCAGCAGCCCTTGATCCACATTCTCGTCGCGGTACTGACGCGCGCTGCGCCGGCCTCGAACCAGCGTCAGCATCTTATCCAGGGCAGGGAAAGAGTCTTCCGTCAGCGGCTGACTGTCGGCGGGCCGGAGCCCGAATATCGAGACCGCCGCCTCCGGGCAGACCGCCAGGCAGTGCTGACACTTGATACAGTTGGCCTCACCCCCGGGCCGGATGTGCGGCACGTCGTTGCCGCTCCGGGCGATGGTCTTCGTCACGCAATCGCGCACGCACTGTCCGCAACGCGTGCATTTCGTCTCGTCCACAACAAACTGAATCATCTTAACCTCCACTGTTGATTATTCACCTACGTCTCGCCTCTGCCCCGCCTAAACGCTTGGGGTCACGGTCTCAGCTTTTCTTCCCGACTGAAAATGCGTTGCCCACGGATTCGCCTGCACCGTAATAGCGCCGGACTTCAGAATGACGATGACCGTGACCGCCAGACCTGCCGCGAAACAGAGGGTCAGCTTGGTTCTGAGCTCTGAGGCGCGCCAGAAAACCAAAAACCCCGAGAGATGCATGAGCAGCAGGATGATCCCCGCCATGCTCGACGTCATCATGCCGTAAAACCCCGCAAGAAAACCGATCCCGCTGACAGGCGTTTCGCGCCACCCCGACAGCAGCAGCGGCCCGCCCACCAAACTCCAATACACATAGGGGGCGGGGTTTAGCAGATTCAGGAACACGGCTCAACACGATCAGCACCAGCACAATGATCGGGCCATCGCTCAGCAGCGGCGCCAGAACGGCAGGCAATGCCCGCCGCCAACCGCTGCTCAACGTCAGGGAAACCAGATAGGCCAGAAATGGGCCGGGCTGAACCGCAGCCGCAAAACCGTAAACCGCGCCCAGTACAAGGTAAAGAGACATAGGCTTCCTTACTGTCCGCTAATGGTCAATGTCTGTCATGATGCCCCCCATTGTATCGACTGCGACGTGCCGTGGCCAGCCCCACCCGAGTCCCGACCCCTTGCGGACTGGTACGCCGCCCCCTGAAACCGGTGCATGCCCGCCCCGATCCGGTACATTGGAAAAGTGCATGAGGGCGCGTCCGCAAGGGTGCGCCTCGCTTTTTTTCGAGGCCGTTCGCGGTTTTCGTAGTGTTACCTACGCCAGTTTCGCGTCTTTTCGTACCGAGTGTGTGCGGTGAGTCAGGTTCTTGTACTCCTTACCGTTCTTGTACAGTTTTGACTCGGTCAGCAAGTGATCCAGCAACGACCGCGTCGATTCTTCGTCGATGCCATTGTCACGGGAGAGCGTGGTTTGTGCGTTATTCGGCGTTTTCATGTTTTGCCTTTGTGGTGGGCGGCGTCCAAATGTGCGGATAGTCGGCCAGATTGAAACTACAGGGGCTCGGTGAACCGTTGTAAGTGAGGCTTGTGCGTTGCACGAGTTTTTCCTGCGGAAACCCAAGCCCCTTTCTTATTTGTCCATTTCTCACGATTGCCTATTGCCTTCCCTTCAAAGTCTTGCTTTCGGGCCCTGTCAGGCCGTAGAGAGCAGAGACGAGGCGGTCCACTTCTGCTTCCAGTTCTGAAATGTCGGCGGCGGGGTCGGCGCGTCTGGCGGCAAGGATGCGGTCGACCAGAGCTACGAGCGGTTGCTGGCGCTCGGCGGCACGTCGGGAATCGGGCGCTTCTTCCAGTCGTCGGGATAGAGGTGGATGTTGCTGCGGCGGTTGGCGCGCAGGAAGTCCCGCGCGGTTGATGAGTTCATTACCGCGAGCAGGTATTTGATGGAAAAGCGGCGGCTGATGGCCTCCAGTTGCTCGCGCTGTGGCAGCTCCGGGCGCGGCTTTTCGTCTGCGTACCGTGCGACTTTCTTGAGCGAGTTGTTGCGCACGCCGGCAAGCGAGTGTCAGGGGACGACCCCCACACTAGAGGGTGTAAAGAGTATTCCAGTATCATCGTACACAGAAACAGGCTTAGCTCATGGACTTAGCTTTGCAATTATTTTTTTTCTGGAACACAGTAAAGCTCATCAACTTCTACTTCTGCGTTGGACATTCGACGTTCTGCGTTCTGCGTCCAGGCGTGGCACGGGCATCTCGCCCGTGTCCGCCTTCTTGCCCGTCTTCCGCAAGGAAGGTCATGACGAGGTTGAGCATGGTTTCGCGCTCGGCGGGTTTGGACTCGGCGATAAGGATGGTGAGCGCAACCAGCGTGTGGTCGGCGAGTCGCTTGTGGCCGTCTTCGGTCAGCAGCGCCCCGTTCTCGACGACCTGACCGAGAACCTTCAGCCGCTGGCGGTTGAGGGCGTAGCCTTTGAGCATGTAATCGCGCAGGACGGTTGTCGCCCAGCGGCGGAACTCTACGCCACGCTGGGATTTGACGCGGTAGCCGACGGAGATAATGACGTCGAGGTTGTAGAAGGCGACCTGATACGTTTTCCCGTCTGGGGCAGTATGTGCAAAATTTGCACATACTTGTTGTTCGTCCACTTCGCCTTCACGGATGGCGTTGCGGATATGCTTGGTGATGACCGAACGCTCCTTGTCAAAGAGAACCGCCATCTGGGCTTGTGATAGCCACACGGTTTCCCGCTCCACGGTGGCGGAAACCGAGACCGCGCCGTCCTCGGAGGTGAAGAGCACGAGGGGGTGTTCGCCTGCCTTCACTTCAGCGTTGGGCGTTCGACGTTCTGCGTTCTGCGTTCTTCCGGTCTTACCCGCCATACCCCAGCCCCTTCAGGTTGGCTTTGATGGTTTTCATAATCCGATGTTCGTAGCGTACCACCGCAGGGAGGGAGCGCCAGCGCAAAACCAAACTTCCGCGCTTCCGCGCTGTGCGCGGAGTTTGCAGTTGGGATTGAGGAGTTAGGGCAAAGAGCACTAGAGCCCCTCGAGCAGATCTTCTCGGAGTATTCCCTTGTGGACGGATACGGACTGGAGGATGCCGTTCAAAGTGCCGACACGGAGCGACGCATGTGCTGGAATCACGAT
>JALHET010000532.1 GCA_022839525.1 Lentisphaerota bacterium | reverse complement strand
TCCCTCCGTACAATAACTGGAGCTATCATATTCTGATCTCGTATGTCTGCAAGATCGACGGCGTCAATATGTGCTCGACGGGTTATCCTGATATGATGCGGCTGACACGGGAATTTCTGGCCGCCAAAATTGAAAAACCGGAGTGGCAATCTGCGGCGCATTGTTTGCTTTATCTCTCGCAAAAGGGGAATGCAGGCGACCTCCCGCTGCTTGAGAAATACGCGGAACTTCCTTCCAAGCTGGATTTTGCAAAGAATGCGGGACTAGAAAGTCTGCGAGTTCTGAAAGCGCGCGCCTCAGGCACGAACGTGCTAAATCTTTCGAAGACGAGAATATACTGCTGGTCTACCAACGAGCCGCCCTTCCTCCCTTCCGTGGCGAACACCGGCCCGCAGGCCGTCTATGTCTACGACCTGCTGAAACAGGCCCTCGCCAAATACGGCGACGCGACCAACCTCCCGCCCGAACTGGTGACGATGACCGTCTCGTTCGACGCGGACGGCAAACCCGTTTGCAGTGTCGATCCCGCCAGATACGGGCTCGTCATGCCGGACTTCCCTCCACCCCCGCCCGCCTTCACCAACGAACCCGCCATGACCGAGCCACAAACACCCACCAACAATGTGCCAGAAAAAACCGAAGCCCCTCATATCGCGGAAACGCCCGATGTTCCACCACCGGCGCAAAAGCGATCAATTGCCCCGCTCGCTGTCGGTGTCGGCGCGGGCGTTCTCGCCGCCCTTCTCCTGTGGCGTGGTCTCCGTAAGAGAAAACCATGAACATCAAGAACAAACGGGGCGGTGCAAACCGCCCCTGCGGCGCCCCGCTCCTCTCCCTCACCGGCTCCCCGGATGACGTCTCCGCCCACGACTTCCCCGGCCGCTTCGCCGGCCGCGAGGTCTGCGCCGAGTTCCTCGAACCCGGCGGCGCCGAACTCGCCTTCGAGTTCGACGGCCAGGACGATGACAGCCCCCCCCGCTTTTACGCTGCGGCTAGGCAGAAGATCAGGGTGTGGGACATTGGCCTGCACTCCGTCTCGCTTGACGCACAAGGCATGCCGCTTTTTGAAGGCGGACGTCCGGTTCTCGGGGGGCTCATCCCGCCGGAGGCGTCGCTCTCGACCTACGTGCCCTACGACGGCGGCGGCGCACCGAACCTCGTCTCGACCTCGCCCCGCTGGGTGACGTTCGCGGCGGTCACGAACGCGGTCACCAACAGCGCCGTGCTCTCCATGACGCA
>JALHET010000093.1:13772-17121 GCA_022839525.1 Lentisphaerota bacterium | reverse complement strand
GAGGTTGGGAGATTCCGCAAACCGGCAGGACATGCCGGTGATGACGATATCTTCGCGTGATGTTCGGGAGAGTGACATGCGGTGGATTCGCGTGCGTGGATTAGGGGGAGGGGATGCCGGAGGGGGCATAACAGTGTTCGGGCTCCGGGAAGGTGCCGCTCTGGACTTCTGCCGCATAGGTGCGGAAGGCGGTTCGCACGGTGTCGGCGAGGGCGGCGTACGGCTTGACGAACTTGGCCGGTTTAGTTTCCGAAAGCCCCAGCAGGTCATGCAGCACAAGCATTTGGCCGTCGCAGGCGGGCCCCGCGCCGACACTGATGACCGGCACGGCTACGGCGGCTGTGACCATGGCGGCAATATCGGGCGGCGCGCATTCGAGCACGATCGCAAAGGCGTCCGCTTCCGCCAGCGCCAGCGCGTCGGTCACAAGTTGCTCGGCCGCCTCGCGCGTCTTGCCCTGGACCTTGTAGCCGCCGATCACGTTGACGGACTGGGGGGTCAGCCCGATATGGCCGAGAACCGGGATGCCGTTCTGTGCGAGTGTCCGGATGAGTCCGGCGCGGAGGGCTCCGCCTTCGATTTTCACCGCGTCGGCGCCGGCTTCCTGCAGGAAGCGCCCCGCATTGCGAACCGCGTCGCTGTCGGAGATCTGGTAAGACAGGAAGGGCATGTCGGCGACGACCAGCGCATCGCGCGTGCCGCGTGCGACAGCGGCGGTGTGGTGAAGCATATCCTCCATGGTGACCGGCAGGGTCGAGGTGTACCCGAGAGCCGTCATGCCGACCGAGTCGCCGACGAGCAGCAAAGGCAGGCCTGCGGCATCGGCGAGGCGGGCGAAGGCGTAATCATAAACCGTCACACAGGCGAGCTTGCATACGCCTTTAGAGGCCTTGATCTTGGCCACATTCCATGTTTTCATGCCCCCTATTTTAACACAATCCGCAGTGGGGGCAACTCCCGTGTTTGTCAGGCGCGCACGCGGTCGGCATACTCGCCGGTACGGGTGTCGATGCGGATGATGTCGCCCTCGTTTATGAAAAGGGGCACGGCCAGCTCATAGCCGCCCTCGACGGAACAGGGCTTGGTGACTTTTCCGGCTGCGGTGTTCCCTTTCGCGCCGACATCGCAACTGATCACGGTGCGCTCGACCAGATTCGGCAGCTCGACATCAATCACCTTATCGTTGAAGAAGAGGGCGTCGACGGGCATGTCGTCCATCAGGAAAAACTTGTTACGTCCGAGCACCTCCTCCTCGATCACCAACTCCTCATAATTCTCGTTCAGAAACACATAGTGGCCGCCGTTTTCGTATGAGAAGCGCACCTGTTTCTGAACCAGTTCCGGTTTCTCGAACCTGTCATTCGAGCGGAAGCTTTTGCTCATGGTCGTGCCGGTCAGCATATTTTTCAGCTTGCAGTTGTAGATAGCCTGGCCCTTGCCCGGCTTGCTGAAGTCAAACTCCGTGACCAGCCACGGCTGGCCGTCTTCCAACTGGATTTTCGCGCCTTTGCGCAGATCAGATACGGTAAGCATAGTCGCCCTCTTTCGCGTTTGAAACAAAGATTTATGTTACAGAGGGCCACGGCAATCTGTCAAGCCGGCGGACGGGTTCCGGCCGGGCCGGTCAGGGGATGGCATCGAGCAAGGCCTGCAGGTGGAAACAAACCATCTGGTTCTCCTGCGTGGTGTCGGCGGACAACTTCCGGAGGGCTTCGCCGCAGGTGAGGCGCGCGTTCCTGTTCTGGCGCGAAAGAATCTGATAGCGGGCCAGCAGAAAGAGGTTTACGCGCGGCGTGCGCCCGTCCCAGACCGGGTGCCGGCGGGCCTCCTCCAGAAAAGCGGCGGCATAATACCACGCCTGGTTGGCGGCGAACCATTCGGCGCACAAGGCCAGGCGGGTGGATTCGGCCGGCGTGCGCGACTCCGCCACCCCGTAATTTAAAACAGGGTTTTCCGCGGAGGCATCAGAGGACACCGGTTCGGGCAAGGCTTTTTCGCTGGCTTCCTTTCTGGCCATCAGGTCCGCATAGGTGCGGGCGACGGCGAAATCAAGGAGCCAGACGTTGTTGCCCTGATACAGGGCGGCATACCGGCCCTCTTCGAGGAACGCGATCTGATCGAAAGGTTTCTGCAGTCCCAGGAGGCTCGCGAGGCCGCAGCGGGCGAATTCCCGGTTCTGCGCGCAGCCGGTGGTGACGCAGAGATCGTTGTTTGAGGAGGTCAGTGAAAGTTCCCACTGGCCGTCCGGGGAGCGCGTGTGCAGCCGGTTGCCGGGAGCGGGTTTGGGTTTGGCATAGAGGGCGTCCGCATTGAAGTTCGGGAGAACCGTTCCGGTATGGGGGGCGAGGGACACGCTCCATTCGCGCGTCACAGGCGGGACATCGGGGAAAGTGGTTTTGAGGAAAACGGAGAGGCGGGAGCCGTCGAGCGTGGTCAGCGCGCCTGTGACGACCGTGTTGGTGGTGTGCCGCCAGACGTCGAACTGACGCAGGACGGTTTGGGTCAGACTGTCGGAGACCGTTACCCTGCCGTCCCTGATTGTGAACTTCAGGAACCCGTTGCCCGAAAAGAGGGTGAGCGCATCGCACCTGCCCGCATAACGCAACCCCGGCAGGCGGTCTACCGCATAACCCAGGAGGGTTCCTTGCTGCGCATCCGTGGCGAAAAAGACATTGTTTCTGACGGCCACGGGTTCGCCGGGGAACGCCGGCTGGGGCGGGGGCGTTTGCGTGGCGTGGACGGTTCCGGAGGTGAGCGTGTCGATGTTGATAATGTCGCCTGCCGGGGAGATCTCCAGGGCGAAACGTTTCCCATGCGTCGAATAGCGGAGGATGGTTTGCCGGTCAAACACGTAGGGTTGCTCGTGCGAGTCGGGCCAGATCATGTTTTTTTTCCAGACCCACTGCGCCGAGAGCAGGTCATAGAGGCCGACACTCCGGCGTTCGAGCGCATCGATCTGGATGGAGGCGGCGATCGCATAGCGCCCGTCCTGAGAAAGGTTCCAATTCCAGGTTTTTCCGGTTTCGGGCGGCGGTACGCGGAAGAGGATTTCCGGTTCCTCCGCATGGGCGGCCCAGATACGGAGGTTGGCTTCGTCGGTGGGCTGGCCTTCATTACGCAAGTCCCGGCGCCATGCCGTCAGGTGTGGCATGCCGGTAGGGGCAGCAGCGGCGAAGGGCGGCGGCGCGCCGTTCGCGGGAGCGTCTGACGGGGGGTTCTGGACCGGCGAGAGTGTGTGGAACAGGAAGACGAGGAAGATTCCGAACAGCATGGGCACCAACAGGATTGCGCAGGCGAACAAGGCGGTGTGCCAGAACTGACGCGACGAAAGCGGAGGGTTCCCCGGCTG